>CALDUB010000276.1 GCA_937923465.1 uncultured Saprospiraceae bacterium | reverse complement strand
TCCTTTTCTTACGCGTCTTAGGCTTCGGTTTTCCGCGATACTTCACCTTGAGATAATACTCCAAAAATGGAGTATATCCTCGTTGGCGCAGTCGCTCTTCCGTTACCGTTGTACCCATAATTGGGCTGCACGCTATCGCCCGACCTCCCTCCGATGGCTCGGAGCAGGCTTTGCGAGAGTAAGCAAATCGACGTGCCCAACTTTCCTCTACTCCTAACTGCCTAAAGGCACGAAAACGCCGTTTAGGGCGTTTCTATTGCTTCCAGGTACAGTACACCCCCTAACTGCAAGATAGTCTGCACTACTTCACAGTCTAAAACACCAATTACATCGTCTATTTCCCTTGGTTCACCAATTACATTTTCATGCTCTTTTCCAAGTTCCTATCTTTGTCATAATGAAAAAACAAATCATATTATTATTACAGATAGGCTATTGGGGATTTTATGCAGCCATGCTGTTTGTTATATTTTTCCTTGCCCAACTGGGTCAACCTACTTCTTTTGGGACTTCCTATATCATTAGTCTAGTATTGTCATTTATCGGATTGCCTTCTGTATTGAGTTTCTATTTTTCCTATTTTTTCCTTTTTGATGCATACCTAAAGCGACGAAAACTGTGGCTCTTATTCGGATATGGTTTCTTTGGATTTTCACTCATCGCCTTGATTAGTGGTGGACTCATTAGTTTGATTTTTGGCAGTGGTTTTATGTTTAAAGACGGTTATACTTCCTTCCTTACCGAAATAATAGTAGTCGTTATTATTGGCTTCATCAATGGAGTTACGGGTTTTATTTTAAAAGGATTTATTTCTTGGTACGCCGATTTAAAAGTAAAAGAAGAACTACAACAACACACCGACAAAATGGAATTAGAATTGATAAAATCAAAATTGAACCCTCATTTTTTGTTTAATTCTATCAACAATATTGACGGACTAATGCGAAAAAATGTGGAGCTCGCTTCCAATTATTTAGACAAACTGGCATCTATACTTCGCTTTATGTTGTATGAGTCAAAGGGAGAAAAAATCGAGATTAGTAGAGAGTTGGACTACATTCAGCAATATATTGACCTACAGAAAATAAGAACTACCAATGCTGATTTTGTAAAGTACACCGTGACTGGAGAGCAATTTAAGTACCAGATACCGCCCATGCTTTTTATTCCATTTATTGAAAATGCGTTTAAGCATGTGGCTTCCAAAAAAGCTTTTCATGCTATCGAAATTTCGATTTCTATAACAAAGGAGCAGGTGGTTTTCTATTGCAAAAATGCATTTAAGACAAATCCTCAAATTTCTGATAAAAGTGACGGCATAGGGAACGAACTCATTGAAAAGAGATTACGCATTTTATATCCCAAGCAACATAAAATAAAGCGTATAATAACGGACGACTCTTATGCTATTCAACTAACAATTTTGCCAAATGAAGATTAAATGCATCATCGTTGAAGATGAACCAATTGCTTTAGAACGTACCCAAGGTTTTGTAGAAAAATTGCCCTTCCTTGATTTAGTAGCTTCCTTTGATAATGCAATTGAGGCGATAACTTACTTAAAATCAGAGCAAGTTGACTTAATCTTTTTAGACATTGAAATGGAAGAATTGACAGGCATCGAACTCTTAGAAAGTACGACTATATCCGCCCAAGTAATCATCACTACTGCTTACGACCAATATGCCCTCAAAGGCTACGAATTAAATGTGGTTGATTATCTATTAAAGCCATTTTCGTTCGAGCGTTTTTTAAAAGCCGTTGACAAGGTGCAACTTCACGCACCAAGTCCGTCTGTCAAAGATTTTATCTTTATCAAGACGGCTAATCGACTAGAAAAAGTGATGATTAATGACATCATTCGTATTGAAGGTATGGGAGAATATCGAAGAATTTTCACGACCGAAAAACAGATTATGACGCTACAAACCTTCACGGAATTAGAACAATCTTTTGCGCCAGAAGTAGTTTGTCGTGTACATAAATCACACATGGTTGCGCTCAACAAGATAGATGCCGTAGAACGGAATAGAATAAAAATAGGTTCGAATTTGATTCCAATTTCTGAGACTTATAAAAACACATTTATCAACCTCATCAATCCAAATAGTTAATGACTTACTGTGTAGAAACAAAAAATTTATCTCACCAATTTTCGTCAGAGAGTCCCCTCCTTAAAGACATAAGCCTGAAAGTGCCACAAGGAAGTATATTTGGTTTTTTAGGCAAAAATGGTGCAGGAAAAACGACTACTTTAAAACTAATTTTAGGTTTACTCAAAATCCAAAAAGGCGAGGTTTCTATTTTTGGACAAAGCCTCTCTAAAAATAGAATCGCAATCCTAAAAGAAATCGGCTCCTTGATTGAGTCCCCTTCTTTTTATGGTCATTTGAGTGCCAGAGATAATTTACTCATTCTTCAAAAAATTTATCAATGTCCTAAGCAACGCATAGATGAAGTCCTGGAAATTGTCGGTCTAGCAGAAGTAGGGAAAAAGAAAGTTCAGCAGTTTTCTCTCGGTATGAAACAACGGTTGAGTATTGGCATTGCCTTGTTACATCAACCCAAACTATTGATGCTAGATGAACCGACAAATGGGCTTGACCCCAACGGCATTATCGAAATCCGAACCTTGCTAAAAGACATAAATTCGAAATATGGAACGACCATTATCATATCCAGTCATCTCCTGTCTGAGATAGAAAAAATGATTAGTCATCTGGCGATTATCAATGACGGCAAACTAGTATTTCAAGGTTCTTTTGATGCGCTAAAATTAAAGCAAAAGGAACTATCCACTATTAAAATAGAAACAAATGACCTAACAGAAGCTTGTAAAATCCTCACTGAATTTGGCTTACAACCAAAGGTGATAAAAGAGGCAATTTTCATCAAAAGCATAGAGCCACAAAGATTGAGTCAAGTAATCAAAACATTGTTTGATAAAGGATTGGAAGTGTATCAAGTGGCTGGAGAGACAATGGATTTAGAAACTATGTTTATCAATTTGACAAAAAATTAGCACATGGAATTTATAAGAAGTTTTGAAAGTGAACTACTAAAACTGAAAGGAAATATCGTTATTTTAATAAGTATTCTTGGCGGGTTACTGTTGGGTGTCGCTTTTACGTGGCGGGTTCTTTATCTACGTTATCACATCAATTTAACAGATAATATCCACATTTGGGAGAAAATTTTCGATAAGCACTCGAGAGCATTTGTTGGTTTTTTGATTCCGATTGGAGTGATTTTGATTTGTACTTTAATCACACAAATTGAATATAAAAATAACAATTGGAAACAAGTTCATACCACGCCGCAGCGATACGGGACTATTTTCATGGCGAAATTCACCACGCTTTTTGTGCTAACTATTTTTGTCTTTATTTTATTAAACGTTGGTATTCTTGTGGAGGGAATTTTGCCTTGTTTAATTGTCGATGGGAAAATGCCCGTACATCCGATTCCATTTAATTTTTTCTTCATAGGTACTATAAAATGTTTTATTCTGACGCTGCCCATTATTGGCTTCCAATATCTACTCAGTTTGTATTATAAAAACTTTATGATTGCAGTCGGAGTAGGATTGACGGTTTATGTCGGGTCGATGCCAGGCATAAAATTGGGAAGTATTGGTTATCTTAGTCCATACAGTTATGTGCTGAATTATTTTGACCAAGTCATCACGGCGCAACATTACTGGATGGCTTTAGGCTATTTTATTTGCCTTTTTGTGTTGAGTTATTTTCTTTATGTGAATAAGGGAGAGAAAGGGTGATTTCGTTTTGAATAGCTAAAATTAGAAAGCTGCGATTGAGACTCTTTGTCTCAATCGCAGCTTTTCATTTATTGTTATTTGATAAAGTTTCAGGTTTTCACTTCACCTAAATTTTCGTAAACTTCTGCGTTGTCAATCCTCCTGCCTCTATGATTTTAACAAAATAAGTACCTTTTGGATAATTAGCTACATTGATTACCAACTGTTGGTTTTCGATATTTGCTAAATCAAATTGAGCCAAAAGTTGTCCATTAGTAGAGTGAATGAAAACAACTGAATTGTCAGAAGGGATATGATTAAAGTAAAGATTAAGTTCACCATTTGTTGGATTTGGAAATAAGGCAACTCCCCCAGATTCATCAACATAATCAATGACAATAATTTTGCTATAAGCAAAACCTTTATCCAAATCAAATTGCTTTAATCGGTAATAGTTTTTACCAAATAACGGGTGGTAATCAATGAAACTGTAATTACTCACATCATCTCTCGTTCCGCTACCTCTAATGATTCCGATACTACTAAATTCGCTACCATCTACTGACCTTTCGATACTGAAGTAATCATTATTAAGCTCAGAGGCAGTTTGCCACTTCAAAAAAACTGCGTTATCCGCATTTTTTCCTTCGAATGTAGTCAAGGTAACGGGTAATGCCGTTGGAGCAGACCACCCCATTTCCAACATCACTAAAGTCGCCATGCCTGGGTCGTGAATCGCTTGACCATTAGTGATAGAAGGAGACATTAATTCTGCACCTAAGGTAGTTTCATCAAAATGAGAATAACTAGAACCAGGTTGATAAGTCGCAGGAGTATGCAACTTCATCATAGATGTCGTTTCATTTCCTGAAAAATTAATGTTAGTACCATCAAAATCCAATCCACCACTACCCGCAGTAGTTGTGCCTCCAACCAGTACAGTAGCAACATCAGCACTAGGATTAGTAAGATTTAAGATGCCTGTCCCGTCATCAATATCTACAAACTGGTCATAGATAGTAGGAATATAATTGCCTCCACTTGACAAACCAACACAGCCATTACCTGCTATACCGTCACATTCTGTACCATTGCTAGCATCTCCGTCATCAATAGCAGAGCCTCCAAGAAATCCTAAACCGTGCCCTAGTTCGTGTACGACGACACTAACGAAATCAAATTCAGAAAAAGCAGGATTCGCATCAGTCCCAAAATACCAATCCGTTCTACCTGAATTTAACGAAGTTCTGATATCTACAGTTTCGAGCTGCTCATCCCTGATGTGCTCTAATAAAGAAACGGGAACAAATGACAAGGGCAATTCTGGATTTTGAGAGAAGCCTCTAAAATTAGTCGGTCCAGCAGACCCTAATGTACCAGTAGGTAATGTCGTTGCCCAACAAGCATCTACTCCAATGTTTTGGTCGTTTTCTAAAACGTCAGACCATATAGATGCCGCATACGTAAATGCTGTCTGTGCATCGGTCGGCCAAGTTGTACAAGTATTACCGCTCAATGTACTGCCTGCCGCCAAAAAATTAATTGTAAAATTTAAGGTCTTTTCTTCGTTATCATTCTCCTCTTTATTCCTAAAAATATAAGGCTTAGAAATTGGTTCATCACCATAAGTAGCTGGTAATTCGCACCTGTGATGGTCAGGAGTCTTAACTTCAAGTTGCGCAGTTAAAAAGTTTGCACACAGTAAGAAAAAAAATGTGAAGTAAATCGGATAATATTTTTTTGAAGAGGTACTAAATCCTTTGTGAGATTTTATTCTTGTTTTCATCTTGGTATTTTTGTTTTTAGTTTAATGATTACCAAATCTACTCTCTGATAGACTCAATACATTTTATCTAACACGAAAGTATTTAACAATGTTCTGTTTTTTATATTCTTTTACCTTCAAAAATGCAATATAGAATACGTAACAAGGCGTTTTCAACAAATTATATTTTACTCCACGGACAACTGCATCCATATCACTTATCTGATTGACATGAAAAATAAAAAAGTTATACTTACAAAGGTCTCTCCTTCGTCAATGCTAAGTACTCGGACATAATTATTCGGATGTTAAGACAGAGAATATTTTTTGATTAATTTGGCTCTGAAAACCGCCAATACCCTACGTCTTTAAAGATTTTCAAAGTGGTTTAAATAATTGTGTCCTGCTACTTATATTTACATCCATAATTTACATTCTCTAGCCGAAACGGATGAGTACAATGCCTTAGGAATTCCGAAGAACATCGAGGAAACCAAACTCATAATTGAACCTTGGATTATTGAGAATCAAGCGAATGAGATAAAAAGTTATACTTTTGCAGTTGAGAATAAATCAGATGACCATTTTATTGGTTTATTTGGACTAAAACTCGGAAACAAAAAATATAAAAAAGCGGAGGTTTGGTATAAAATTCATTCTACCTATTGAGGAAAAGGCTATGCAACAGAATCTTTAAAGGCAGTAATAAACTTTGGATTTGAAACGCTCAAATTGCATCGAATAGAAGCTGGATGTGCGGTAGAAAATATAGGTTCCCTTAAAGTTTTGGAAAAATCAGGAATGATAAAAGAAGGACGATACCAACAAATATTGCCACTTAAATCAGGCTGGTCAGATAATTTTGAGTACGCGATACTTGAGTCTGATGAAAGAAAATAGGTCAGATAACCGAAGAAAATAAAAATAGAGATATAAGTATGAGTAATTCAAAGTTTAATAAGAACGCAAGACGCCCGATGATTTTTCAATCACAGGAAGACGCGAATTCATTTCTTATCGGGCAAAAGCAGCAAAATTTAGATACCTTTTTGAAGTTCATCAAGGACAATGAATTCTTTGATGCTGACTTTTCTCCTGAAAGTTTGAAAGCAGTTGAGTTACTGTATTTTAAGTTGCGCGACGAGAAAAAATTTAAAGCTAACTTCATAACCATTGAAGATTATGAACTCTATATGTCTATATATTTTGGAGAGACTATTGTCAAAAATATAGAAGCATTTAAATGGGGAGCAGAGAAAGACTTCGAAAATCCAAATGCATATGCTCTAGTCATAAAAAAACCTTTTTATGTCAAAGGAATATTAAGACGGAGAAACCACCATGCTAGAAAAAACAACAAAGATAAAGAAGCTCTTTTTAGAGAATATAACAAGGAATCAAGATTGGCTTAGTTAAACACACAAGAAATATTGGACTTTGGACAGAAGATATTAGACCTTAGTATCTAATGCATCATTTTTTGCGTAAAATTGGCAAGAAATGAATTTAGTCTTCCGATAGGAATGCGGGACAAGCTATATTTAGAAATTTCTAAACTTATGCTTTTATGGGAACTCGCTGCTCTTTGGCGGGAGGGTCTCAAAAAACTGTTTGACCGGAGGGAGTTTTTTTTGAGTAGGGTTTTTGGTTCTTTTGAGCCAATGTCAAAAGAACAAGTAAGAGCGGTAAGTATTCTATGCAAGCTCGAATTGAAAGCTACTGGCTTCGCCAGCTTAGGAATGAAGAAGAAATAATATGTATTAGACT
>CALDUB010000275.1 GCA_937923465.1 uncultured Saprospiraceae bacterium | reverse complement strand
AAAACTGTGGATTAGTATTTTTTTTATCTATTTGCTAAATTTTAGGTGTCAGGTGTCAGGGGCGAGGAGTCAGGCTATTCTACCTTGTACAAATACAAAGGTACAATTTAGAATAGCCTGACTCCTGACTCCTCTCTCCTGTCCCCTAAAAATTAGAAGCAAAAAATAATTTGAATAATTCATCCACACTTTTCACCGTAGTGCCATATTTCCATTATTTATGTACAGACTTATTTACAACTAAGCCTTATGAAGTCTAACATCTAACTGTATTGACAAACAGACTTATACAACAAAATTTTTCAACGCAGAGACGCAGAAACGCAGAGTTTGTGAGCGTGATTTGCATAAAACATAAAATACGTGTTCGAGAAGGCAGAGAGAAAAAATCTTGCGATTTTTGAGCTTACTAAATTTTTAGTACAAGTTTATTTGTCAGTACATCTAACGTCTAATATCTAACATCTAAAGTCTAAAATTATAAGCTATGAAAAAATCAACTCTCATTCTTTTGCTCCTTTTCCTTGCATCGGGAGCAGCAACCGTTTGGTACTTACAACAGCCAGAAGAGAAAGCGACTACTTTGGTGGATGCGGACTCTGATTTTAGGATAACAGATGTTGACCAAATTGGTAAAATATTCTTAGCCAGCCGTATTCGAGGTACTCAGTTCGTTCTTGAGCGCAAGGAAGATAATTGGTTTGTGAACGATACGATTCCTGTCTATCCAGAGATTATGACAAACCTTTTGACGGCAATTCGGACTATGAAAATCAGATATCGTCCTGCCCAAGCTGCTATTCAAAATATCGTAAAAGACTTAGCTGTTGACCAAGTTAAAACGGAAATTTACGACCGCGAAGGTAATCTTATGAAAGCCTATTATGTCGGTGGTGAAACCAGCGATGCGCGGGGCACTTATGTCATCATGGCGGGTAGTGAAAAACCAATGGTGATGCAAATCCCAGGTATGACGGGGAGTTTTAAAGTGCGCTACGACTTAGGTATTTTAGATATTATGGACAAAGCTATCTATCGCGAAGACCCAGAGCAGATTGAATATGTTAGCCTCGAATATCCAAAGCAACGGAACAAGTCTTTTGTGCTTGACTTAAGCGGTGGAAAGATGGAAGTAAGACCATTTCATGAAACGACGCCACGGGTAAATAGCAAGGTCGATGCAGGTAAAGTACAGCGCTATCTACAAAGTTTTGAAAAAGTTATTGCAGAAAGCCTAGTGAGAAATGAGAATGGTCTTAAGGCATTCGATAATACGCTCCCTTTCTGTACCTTAAAAATTCGTAGAAAAGACGGGACAACCAAAAATATTATTTTCTATCCACGTGATACACAGGATGTTATGACAGGAGGTAAAGTGATGCGTATCGAAAAATTCGCTTTGTCAATTGACGGCTCATATGACATTATGCACCTTGCTCAACTAGCTTTTACACAGAAGCTTTTTGTAGGATATGACGGCTTCTTTTAAAAGAACCAAAATTATCGACACGTAAGGGAATTGGTAGATAATTATCTACCAATTCCCTTATCCAGATTTACTGCTCCGAGCTACGCGAACCATTTTCTCAGGACATCTTCAACCTATCAATCTTCCTCTCATGTCCAAACAAGACCAATTTTTTAATGCCCTTCGTGAAAGTATTCAAACGCAGACCTTTGTGCGGCTCGTCTTCTCCAAAAGATATGATAAAGAAGACCAAATAAGAAAGATTAAGGTCTCTCTCGATAGTACATCTGATGTTGCCCACTTTGTTTTTTTAGACATTTATGACGTTGAAGAAATAGAAGTCGAACAAAAGATAGAAGACGGCATCACCGTTATGCAAAACATACTCAAAAACGTCTTTAAAGTCGCTACCTTACATACCAATCAAGCTGATTTTTCTTTACAAATCAATAAAACAGGCGAACCTTCCTTTCATCGTCGTCCCCCTTCTTTTCCTTTAAAAAATACTCAGAAAACCCCTGATTTTCTAATAGAGTTAGGCGTATTAAAAGAAAATGGTAAACCTCAAAAGGGGAAAGGTGATAAGTATAAGCAAATCAGTAAGTTTGTAGAAATCATGGCGGGTTTGCTCCGCAATTACTATGGAGAGGCAAAAGATAAAAAGCTAAATATCATAGACATGGGCGCTGGCAAAGGGTATTTGACCTTTGCTTTATATGATTTTTTAGTCAATAATCTAGGAATGGAAACGCATGTTAAAGGCGTAGAAGTTCGGGATGATTTGGTCAATAAATGTAATGATATCGCTCAAAGGGTAGGCTTTCAAAATCTGCAATTTGAGAAGGGCTATATCGGAAATTACTACTTGCCAACGACTGATGTACTTATCGCTTTACACGCCTGCGACACAGCTACAGATGACGCAATATCTAAAGGAATAAAAGCCAATGCTGACCTAATAATCTGCGCCCCTTGTTGCCACAAACAAGTTCGTAAGTTGATGAATTGCCAGACTCATCTGCAATCTATACTACAATACGGGATTCACAATGACCGTATTGCAGAGATGTTGACAGACACGATTCGTGCTTTGATTTTAGAGGCGAATGGCTATGAAACAAGCGTTTCGGAGTTTATTTCAACGGAGCATACAGGTAAGAATGTGATGATAATTGGAAAGAAGCGCAAGGCTGATAATATGGGCGAAAGTCCACAGTTTTACTTGCAGCAAATAGATAAATTGAAGACTGAGTTTGGAGTTAAATTTCATTATTTGGAGAAGTTGTTAGATAAGAATACTTAAATTCAGAACGTCGATAAATCAAACTCAAAACGCCTTTTACTTAATTGTAAAAGGCGTTTTTTCATTTTTTTTGAAAAAAAATCACATAAATTTCTCTTTTCTCCATCAGACACATATTTCGTACATGTATCTTATCCCCAAAATAATTTGCCCTTTACATGGCATTTGCCAACAATAATTTCAATAATGAAAATAGAACTAAATCACAAACAAAATTAAATTTTGTTTTGCGAATTTTCGCAAAGTAACAATATCCTTATTTCCTTGATTTTCAATGAAATAGCCCATACCTTTGTAGAAGAATTGATATTTAGTGTTAAACATACACTAATTAAAATAAACTACGTGACCAAAAGATTTTTTAACGTCTTTATTATAGTTTCGTGGATTTTAGCTGTTTTTTGACAGTTTCAATTCTAACTAAAAAATAAAATTTTGTTTACATTGGTAAAATGAGCCTTTCAACAGAATTTGATAATATATTTGTTCTCATTTAACCACAATTACAACTATCATGTTGAAAAAGCAATATCAAAAAAATACTTGTAAAGTAACTTTTACTCTTCCTACTGAAGCTATCGAAGCTACAGATGTTCGCGTTCTTGGCGAATTCAATAACTGGAACTGGGAAAACGGCATCAAAATGAAAGCTGTTAAAGGTGAATTTAAAGCAGTGACTGAATTGCCTGCTGGTCAACACCAATTCCGTTACATGGCGGCAAATGGCGCTTGGGAAAATGATTTCGCAGCTGATGCTTACATTGCATCTCCATATAACGTAGATAACTCTGTGGTTTTTGTTGACGAAGTTTCTGATGTTCCTGCTAAAAAAGCAGTTGCTAAGAAAACTGTTGCAAAAAAAGTTGTAGCTAAAAAAGCGCCTGCAAAAAAAGCAGTAAAGCCTGTAGCTAAAAAAGCAACAGCTAAAAAAGTAGTTGCTAAAAAAGCAACAAAAGCAAAAGCTGACAACTTGACTAAAATCGAAGGTATCGGACCAAAAATCGCTTCTTTATTGATTGCTGATGGTATCGTAACTTTCCTTGACTTGTCAAAAGCGAAATTGACACAATTGGAAACTGTATTACGCAATGCAGGTCCACGTTTCAAAATGCACAAACCAACTACTTGGGCAGAACAAGCGAAATTGGCTGCTAAAGGTAACTGGGCAGAATTGAAAAAATTGCAAGACGAATTAGACGGTGGTAAACGTAAGTAAACCCCGTAACACAGTTTTCTAAACTGTGTAGCCCGTCTAACAGCTTTCTAAGCTGTCGAAAACTCTGAAAGGTTTGATTGTGAAAACAGTCAAACCTTTTTTTGATTCTGCCAATCTGCTTTATTCGTTGTTTATGATTTCAGTTGTTAAATCGCAGGGAGATACTCAAAAGGTGACTCAAAGTCGAATGTCATCAACTTACGTGTCCGCATGGAGGAAGCGATTTGTCAAAGAACCAAATTTTCTAACGATAATATTCAAAGAATACATGATTGAAACGCGGATGATGCGGATTTGGCGGATTAAAGCGGATTTTGAACAAGTGTTAACCAAAAAAATCCGCCCTAATCCGCATCATCCGACAAATCCGCTTTTCTATCATACATTCTTGGCAACTACAAAACAGTATGCTACCACTCCATACAGACACGTAAATTGACGACACTCAACTCACGTATCCGTAAGGAAAGCCACCATTTGAGTAATTAATATCAAATTTCACCAACCGATTTCATAAAGAACCATTATTTTCATCTTCCCATATTCACAACTAAAAACAACCTAATATCTAAAACATTAGAAATCTTGATAGAAAACATTAAAAAAATTAATAAATTAAATAAAATCACCATACTTGGCACAGAGATTGCAATATTCTTTAATGTGTAAGTTTTGGTTAAAGAATTGTAAGATTCGTTTTCCTACGCCCGCGATACTCTCGCGGGCTTTTTTTATGCCCTAAACTGAGGGTTCGTTTCAAAAGACAACTATTACACACCCGTCTTCCCTCCTTTCCCCAAAAAAGAGAACAAATCTTTGAAAATCTCATAATAAAATCACATCTTTGTTACAAATCGAACAAAGCATGACCAATCTCAAAGTTGATAAACTAGACCTACAGATTTTAGATGAATTAATGCGAGACGCTGCCCAACCTTACACAGAGTTGGCTAAGAAATTATACGTCTCAGGCGGTACCATACACGTACGCATGCGCAAGCTGAATGAAATGGGTATTGTCAAGAGTGCGAGCTTACAGGTTGACTATGAGGCTTTAGGTTATGATATTTCGGCATTCTTGGGTATCTACTTGGATAAAAGTTCTTTGTATGATGATGTTTCCTCACAACTAAAGGCAATACCTGAGATTGTGAGTGCACATTATACGACGGGGCAATATAGTATCTTCGCAAAAATCGTTTGTCGAGATACAAATCATCTAAGAGCCGTTTTGCACGATAAAATTCAAAAGATACAAGGTATCCAGAGAACAGAAACTTTTATCTCCTTGCAAGAGAGTATTAATCGTCCTGTAGATATCTTGGGAAGCGTGAAGTAGTTTTGTCATAAAGAATCTCAATAAATATGGATTCCGCATCGTTTTAACATCTCAACAGTAACAAGTAAAACTAAAAGGCTCAATATTTGTAGAATGTATAGTGTATTAGACTGCATTCAAATTTATTCTTAACACTTGATAACGTTCCGATTTCACTCCCCCACGGAAATTCAACTTTATGTTCTTTAAGAACTTACACAAAAATAGATTTAGACTAACCTGCACCTTGTTGTGGGCGTTTTTGTTTGTAGCAAGTCCAAGTACCAATGCCCAAGATAATCCAGATTATCACGGTTATCGATTGCAGGTTTATAATATTAAGGTATTAAAGGAAGGCAAGGATTTTTATCAAATCCGCTTTAACATTGCAAACACAGGACGCAAAGACTTGGATATTAGTCAAAAGAAACCGCTCCCCTTTCTGACTTTAGATTACGACCATACTTTATTCGAAAATAAACTGGGTAGTTATCGCGAGAATATACGTCGTGTTATGACTACTTCTGATGTTAAATTAAAGGTCGGAAAAGTAACAGAGCGTTATCTTATTCGCTTCTCGAAGCTATTGCCGGAAGATACTATCCGCAATCCGTTTCCAGCTACCATCATCACAGAGAATGCCGTTAATCGACGCAAAGATAGTAAGACAGTCATCAAGGAGAGTCCTGTAAAAATGGTGGCAGAAGTTACCACAGAGAAAGCGCAATGCTTTGATTTTCAGATAGATACTGTGAAAATAATAGACCGCAACGCAAAGTGGTTAACTTTAGAATATACACTCGTTAATGCGAGTAACGCCCCTGCGCCTATGCTTGGTCAGACCAACGATGAAAAGGACAATCTTGCGATTCGTGCCTTCATCTCTGGCGCACCCAAAATGTCGAAAGGCGCATTGGTATTTGGGGGCACATTTGTAGAAAACATGGAAAAAGGGGCAGACGGAAAATTACCAGCAGGTAAGCGATTTTCGGCGACATTCAAGTTGGATATGCGCGATAAGTCCCGTTATATGAATTATCTCATTTTGTCTTTAGACCCATTTCAAACAGTGCAAGAATGCGATGAGAGGAATAATATTTATGTGGTCGATTTGACGGATTAATGTAAATATACTGTGGGGACGCGGCACTGCTCACATAATACAAAAGAGAATAGGCAATGCCTATTCTCTTTTGTGTTTTACGTTAATATATGCGATTTATTTATGATTTTAGACGTGGCGGTGCCGCGTCTCTACTAGAACTTAAAATCAATCCGCGCCGTATAACTTCTCGGGGCTTCTTGATAGCCTGGGCGACGAATATAATCGATATTGAATAGATTCCTTGCCAAGACTGACAGCTTGATATTATCCGTAAATGCGTAAGATAAACGCGCGTCCAAAACAGTTGTTCCTAGAGGATTAGCTACTCGATAATCTTTCAATCCAGGAATAATACTTTCAAATAAACGGTCTACAGACTCCATGTAACTGTTGTAAACAATAGCTCCACCCAGCGTAAATCCTTTATAAGCTGCCTGTGCATCCATTTTAAATGAATGACGGAAACGGTATTTTAAGACATTGGTACTATCTGAATTTGTCGCCGCATTATATAAGCCAGCTTCCTCTTCTATTTCATAATTAAATTCATTCACAGGTCTACCAATTCCTGCTTCATCGTATTCTAAGTACTTTGGACTCAAATAAGTATAG
>CALDUB010000274.1 GCA_937923465.1 uncultured Saprospiraceae bacterium | reverse complement strand
CAGCAACCGAAATCGACGGCAAAATTATCGGCTTAGGTAGCAATGATGCTGGCGGTGCATTGGTTTCTCTGATTGCCGCTTTCGTTCATCTTTATGAAGCACCCTTAGATTATAATCTCGTCCTCATTGCCTCTGGAGAGGAAGAAAATGGTGGCGCAAATGGAGTGAAATCCGTTTTACAAGAACTCAACTTTCCTTTACACCTGACTGTAGTGGGCGAGCCAACTGAAATGCAAGCCGCTATTGCTGAAAAAGGACTTTTAGTTCTCGATGCAATAGCAACTGGTGAAGCAGGTCACGCGGCTCGCCCTAATGGAAAAAATGCGATAGATATAGCCGTGGCGGACATTCAAAAAATCAATAAATTGGAGTTTATTAAAGTCTCTCCTACCCTTGGTGCGGTTGTAAAATCTGTTACTCAAATAGAAGCAGGTTATCGTCATAATGTCATTCCAGATGCTTGTCGATTTGTAATTGATGTGCGGGTCAATGAGTGCTATAAGCTGGAGGAAGTTCTTGATGATTTACAAGCTGTCTGTCAGTCAAAATTAACTGCTCGCTCTTTTCGAAATCGTCCTTCAGGTATTGACTTATCTCATCCTTTGGTGCAGAAAGCTATCCAATTGGGACGGCAAACTTTTGGGTCTCCAACACTTTCTGACCAAGTAAATTTTAAAAATGACAGCTTAAAAATTGGTCCAGGAAAAAGCGAACGTTCGCATCAGGCAGATGAATTTATTTATGTGTCTGAGATTGAAGAAGGAATTGATATTTATGTGAAATTATTGCAAAATTTAACATTCTAGGTTCTTTATGATATTGGTTGGTAGAAAACAGACATTGCAACAAAACTATAGACTTACTCATCCACACATTGGGAAAATTTTGGAAGAAAATTTTGTCTTTGTGGATGATTTTTGCCGTAACTCTTAGCGAAATCATCCACAAACTCTATTTGAAAACTGGTGGTTTTCAAATTTCGATGTGTGGATGATTAGTGGTTATCATAAAATCTTACCAACCGATTTCATATAGAACCACAATTTTTAAACTATTCAAACCACATACGCATGAAACTTTGGGAAAAAGACACAGACTTAGACAAACAAATCGAACAGTTTACAATCGGACGAGATTTAGAATTTGACATGCTACTGGCACCTCATGATGTACGCGCATCAGAAGCACATGCAGAGATGTTATGCAGTATTGGGTTATTGACAAAAGAGGAATTTTCAGACCTAAAAAACGGTTTAAAATTAATTGCTCAAAAGATAGAAAATGGGACTTTTCGCATTGAAGAAAGTATGGAGGACGTGCATTCTCAAATCGAAAAAGAACTAACTGAAACCATTGGCGAAGCTGGAAAGAAAATCCACATGGGGCGTTCGCGAAATGACCAAGTCGCGGTGGCCCTAAAGTTATTTTACAAAGAAAAACTAAGCAATATTCATGCACAAATTATCAATTGTGCCGAAGCTCTTTTAAATAAAGCAGATGCAACCAAACAACATCTGATGCCTGGCTATACGCACTCTCAAATCGGCATGGTTTCATCCTTTGGTTTGTGGTTTGCATCTTATGGAGAAGCATTGATTGATGATGCTAATTATCTGCATGGTATTGAAAAACTGAATGACCAAAATCCTTTAGGTTCGTCTGCAGGTTATGGTAATTCTTTTCCTTTAGATAGAGAAAAAACAACACAATCTGCAGGTTTTTCAGCCTTAAGTGTCAATGTTGTCTATGCACAAATGACGCGTGGAAAAACAGAGCTCTGGATTGGAAATAGTTTGGCTTCCTTGGCTTATACTATCGGTAAATTTGCCAGTGATGTTTGTCTTTTTGTGAGCGAAAATTATAAGTTTATTAGTCTACCCGAAAATATCACAACGGGTTCTTCCATTATGCCTCACAAAAAAAATCCTGATGTTTTTGAATTGATTAGAGCGAAATGTAATCAGCTTTTATCGGTTCCAGGTCAGATTGCTTTATTGACCAATAATCTGATGACGGGTTATCATCGGGATATGCAGATTTTAAAAGAAATCATTTTTCCTGCTTTGGAAAATACGGAACAGATTTTAGATATTTTACTCTATGCCTTGCCACGTATCGAAGTTCAAGAAAATCTCTTGGATGATGCGAAGTATGACAACCTCTATACCGTTGAAACGGTCAATAAATTGACTGCGGAAGGTCTACCTTTTAGAGATGCTTATAAATTGGTTGGGCGACAAGTTGAGAGTGGGGATTTTGTACCTGACAAGGATATTCATCATGGTTTGATTGGTGGCTTGCATAATTTGCGATTGGATTTAATACGGGAGAAGTTGATTACCAAGGTTTAATGACTATGTTGACTTTGACCTTGCGCACTTCCATACGGACAAGAAAGTTTACGGTATCTTAGAGTTTCGCAATTTTTCCTATCTTGCCAACTCATCATAATTGATTTTAGGAACAGATTAACGAGGCTGACTCCTCTCACCTGACTCTTAAAAATTTATAAAATTAGCAAAAATGGCAAAAAGAAAGATACGCATGGGTATGGTCGGTGGAGGCATCGGCGCATTCATTGGAGGTGTTCACCGCATAGCAGCAGCTTTGGATGGGCAGATAGAATTGGTATGTGGAGCATTTAGTAGCAGTGCAGAAAAATCGAAACTATCGGGTGAAGAGTTATTTTTGCCAGCTGACCGCGTTTATGGTTCTTATGTCGAAATGATTGAGGCGGAAAAGCAATTGCCAGAAGGTGACCGCATGGATTTTGTGAGCATTGTCACTCCCAATCATGTGCATTTTGGTCCTGCTAAAATGGCTTTAGAAAATGGTTTTCATGTTGTATCAGATAAGCCACTATGTTTTAATATGGAAGAGGCGAGAGAGTTGGAAAATTTAGTCAAAGAGACAGGTTTGATTTTCGCATTGACGCATAATTACACGGGCTATCCAATGGTCAAGCAAGCGAAATGGATGATTAAAAATGGCGATATTGGAGAGATAAGAAAAGTCGTCGTAGAATATCCTCAAGGTTGGCTTTCAACAAAACTAGAGGATACAGAACAGAAACAAGCAGCATGGCGGACGGACCCAAAACGTTCTGGTATAGCGGGCGCAATGGGTGATATTGGGACGCATGCAGAAAACTTGGCAGAATACATGACAGGTCTGCAAATCACGGAATTGTGTGCAGATTTGAGTGCATTTGTGGACGGACGATTATTGGATGATGATGGCAATGTTTTGCTACGCTTTAATAATGGTGCAAAAGGTATTTTACATGCTAGTCAAATCGCCGCTGGTGAAGAAAATGATTTAAATATTCGCGTCTATGGCACAAAAGCAGGCTTGGCATGGAAACAAATGGAGCCAAACACTCTAACAGTCCGCTGGTTGGATAAACCTACGGAGATTAGACGTACAGGCATAGGCGAACTCTATCCTGCGGCAGTAGCGGCGGCACGTATCCCGGGAGGTCATCCAGAGGGTTATCTAGAAGCATTTGCGAATATTTATAAGAATGTCGCGATGTGTATTCAAGCGCGGATAGCGGGAACTGAACCAGATGAGATTCATACTGATTTTCCTACGGTGGAAGACGGGGTTCGTGGAATGCTATTTATTGAGAAAGTCGTGGCTTCGAGTAAGAGTGAGGAGAAGTGGACGAAAATTTAACTATGAATTATGAACGGTTTAACTATGAACCTCGTCTCATCAAAGAGCGTTACTGAGACCCGATTCATAATTAATTCATAGATGCTATGCTAAAAGTAAAGGGCAAACGCACACCGCGTTTGCCCTTTTTTTGCTAAATATTAATCCAGTTCTTTAGGAGTCCGTAAATTTGAAAAGCGCAAAAACGCCCTCTCTACCAACTCTCAACCAGCAATTATTAAACTTTCATAATTGCCGCTTCCTTTTTCTCTAGATAAGCCTCTACTTTTTTGTAGTAAACTTTCATGTCCGCATCAACTGCTTCTTCCGTTTTCTTACCTGCATCTTCTGGATAACCGTCTTTCACTGCAGATTTAATAGCTGACATTGCTTTTTGACGTTCAGAACGAATACTTACTTTGGCATCTTCGCCATAGGTACGTGTCCGTTTTACGAGGTCTTTACGGCGGTCAGTCGTCAAAGGTGGAATACTGATACGTACCACATCTCCGTCGTTCATTGGAGTCACTCCGAGGTTGGCTTCAAAGATAGCGCGCTCAATCGGTGCTAGCATGGATTTCTCCCACGGCTGAATAGAGATTGTGCGGGCATCTGAAATTTGTACGTTCGCAACTTTAGAAATAGTACTCGGCGAACCGTAGTAGTCTAATTGCAGGTCGTTAACCATAGCTGGGTTGGCTTTACCAGCAGAAACTTTCGCCAATTCTTTCGCGAGGCGGTCAATGGCATTGTTCATGCCCTCTTTCACCATTTCTAATGTAAAGTCCAGTTCGTCACTGTCCATTTTTTAATTATTTACTTTTTTAAAATGAGGCTTTTTGTAGTAAAACTAAACCTCTTATCTATTGATAAGACGCAAATATAATTTATTTACACAACTTTTTGCAAAAATAAAAGAGTGAACAATACGTAATTGCTCACTCTTTCTTTCACAGTATCCCGAAACTCCTGTTTCGGCACCTATTTAATTTCCGAAACAAGAGTTTCGGGATACGGCATTCTAAAAGTGATAAATCACTTCTTCATCCTTAACTTCAATTTCTTTTTTCTCTTCCATGCGAGCAATAATTGCCTCAATATTGCCGTGTACGGTCAATTCTTGATTGTGCAATAATATATAATTTTTCAAAGTTGAAATCAATGCTGGACGATTACCACTACGAACTAAACGAGATACAGTCTCCTCTGCTGTACGATTTACGATTTGTCCGTCACCAAATACAGCAGTATCCACTTCAACCTCTACATCAGCTTCAGTTTCGGTCTCCTCTGACATACTACTGTTGTCCAATAGTGTATATTGATTAGTTATAGAACGCACTATTGGCTCGTCTGATTTCAAATTTTCATCATCATATCCAACAGACACCAAAATTGCAGGTTCCACTTCTCGGGGGTTTACAGGCGTAGAAAACGCTTGTAATTCCTCTTCAGATTTCATCTCATCTATCAAAGTATAATTACTTGGAGCAGAGCGTACCACTCGTCTAGTCACAGTTCTTGCAACTGGCGCTTCTTCCTGTACGACTTCTCTTTGTCTACCTTTCACGCGCAGACAACTTCTCCCTCCTTTAGCATTAATATAAGCGATAAGCGGGTCAAAATCTTCATCATTAGACAAGACTGCAAACTCAATTTCAGTATCAATACGCTCATGCAATTTCCCCATTAAAAAGGAAATATGATAATTCATATTTTGCATAATATCTAATCCATCAATAACTACCCATTTGGCATTGCGACCAAATCGTTGCATCTTCTGTACTAAATCTACTGGAATTTGTTTTTCCTCTTTTCTGATAAAGACGAAAATTCTATCACATACTTTTTCTATTTTTCTGAATTTGATACCTTTCAAATCCTCAAAATCTAAGAATAAATAACGCCGCGTACTTTTTTTCATAAATCGTGTTTTATAGCATTTCGTGATGAGTTTTGTTAGAGAAAATCAAGTTAAAATCTTTTTCATCTAGATTTAAATACTTAAACTCAAATAGCTTCTTAGATTCCTCTACAAATCTGGTGTGTAGCCTCTCATTTTTGAACGAACTGCAAACATATATAAAATATCTTGAATATAATTAAATTAAATGGTAATTAATTCAAGAATAAACCAATTTTTCACCACAATGATTCAAAATGAATTATTGTGCGAAATTAGTGGGAAAAACCAATCTGATTTTTTTACAAATTATAGAATTTATAAAAGAACCAACAACCTTAGTATTTGTAATTTGATAACCGTCAGAAATATAATATTCAGTGAGAATTGCTAAATTAAGATAAATTCAATTCTTCTCAAAATATTTTTGAATCTAATAAAATAAAAAAGAGTACCAACTACAATCGTTGGTACTCTTTTCCGCTTAGGGACTTAGAAAATAATAAGCTACGCACCTGACTTGCTCTTTTTCCTTTTAACTGCGTTGTTCATCGGTCAAAGTATCAACAATTATCCCTCTTCACACCTTGTTAAAAGAAAAAATAGCGGCGTCATTTTGCGTAGCTTATTAATTGCCAAGTCCCTTATTTGTAAATTTAAACGTTCTTTGACAAATCCCCCCGCGTTGCGGGACAAGCAATGATTGTGAAAAAATAAGAGTTCAAATCTCAACCTAACTTTGAGCTTCTTATTTTTTCTCAATCACATTCCACCACTTGTCCCGTGCAACGGGGGGATTTGTTAAAGAACCAATTTAAATAAGTCTAAGCTCTATTTCCACTTCTACTATTCATGAGCATTAGTCCCCAATACAAGACTTGTACGACAGCAGAGAGTGCTCCGACAACATATGTCA
>CALDUB010000273.1 GCA_937923465.1 uncultured Saprospiraceae bacterium | reverse complement strand
ACAATGTTTCCTACAGAAATTTCACAAGATTGAGTTTCGCCCAAAAACATGGCTCTCGCTCCACTAATTCTGAGCATGAAATTTCTTAAAATAAATTCAGAGGAAGAAAAAGTAGTAAAATGACGGTCGAAATTATTTTTTAATGTAGAAAGAGAAGTATCAACACGAATAGTCTGTCCAACATACTTGTGTACATTCTCACAAAAAGAAAGCACCTTATTTTTTAGCTCTTCTTCCATCATTTTGAATATTCAAAAAATTAAAATTTACAAAATAATCTCCCCATTCAAAAACGGATTCCCAACCTTCTCCTCTCCTATCGTAGTCGCGCGACCATGCCCAGGATAAACCTTCACATCATCTCCCAATGGAAACAGCTGCTCTTTAATACTCTTTATCAATGTCGGTCCGTCTCCTCCGGGCAAATCAACGCGTCCTACACTCTGTTGAAAAAGCACGTCACCAGCAATAACAAAAGAGTCTTTTTTACAATAAAAAGAAAGGCTCGCAGGTGAATGTCCAGGAGTAAAGAGCGTTTTTAGAACTGTTTCGCCAAAAGTAATCTCCTCTCCTACTTCGATAAAACGAGCTGGTGCAGGAGATTTTTCTACATTTGGAATGCCGTACTTAGTCGCCACTGACATCAAAGCATCTAAAACAGGAATCTCTCCCTCATGTATCTCCAATCCCAAATTATAAGTATCCGCCACAAACTTATTTCCAACCACATGGTCAATATGACAATGCGTATTCAATAAACGCACTGGTTTCAATTCTTCTCGCTGAATAAAATTAACCAATTCTTGCCTTTCGTGCATTTCATAGCAACCCGGGTCTATGATAATACACTCCTTAGTGTCGTCATATAACAAATAAGTGTTTTCTTGGAAAGGGTTAAAGGTAAATTTTACAACACGAGTCATATTTATACGTTTTATTATTAAGATGTCAGAAATCAGGGGCGAGATGTCAGCCTTATTCAGCTAAAAGTAATGTTTTTGGAGGTTAGAAAGTAAAACTTAACCTCTTTTATTACATTATGTACTGATTACTGGTACCTCGCACCTGACTCCTAATTCATTATTTTCTGATTATCGCAAACCAAATAGGGTGCAAAAATCGTTGTTACTTATGACAAAACCGATTTTATTATGCATTGTTTCATCGAATGTCCTATATTGGTTTTTAGAAGTCCGAAAAAGACTTTCACTCATTCATATTTCATACTTCATTAGACCGTCTTCGAAAAAACAGGTTTATTGAGACGTAAAATTAACCATAGATTTTTGGAAAGTCTAACGTCTAAAATCTTTCGTCTAAAGTCTAATACTTCATATTTAAAAAAGTATGCGTTTACTATACATTCTCTTTTTCTCAATCCTCGCATTTGCGACAACAGCCCAAACGACTCAGGTCGAATTTGGTAAAAATCGTGTGCAATTTCATGACGACTATGAGGAATGGTCTCAATATGAAAGTCAAAACTTCATCACTTTCTGGTATGGCGAAGGGCGTTATATTGGTCAATTTGTGGTACAGAGTGCAGAGTTTGACCATGATGAGATTCAAGATATTTTGGAACATCGAATGAATGATAAAATCGAAATTATCGTTTATACCGATTTGACAGACCTCAAGCAAAGTAATATTGGTAGCGAGGAAACTTTCATAAATACGGGTGGACAAACCAAAATTGTCGGAAATAAAATGTTCGTTTACTTCGACGGCAATCATCAAAATTTACGCCGTGAAGTCCGTAAAGGTATCGCGACAGTTTATATGAATGCTATGTTGTTCGGTTCCAATTTGCAAGAAATCGTGCAGAATGCCGTGACGATGAATTTGCCAAATTGGTTTAAAGAAGGATTGATTTCTTATGTCGGTGAAGAATGGAGTGTCGAAATTGATAATAAATTACGCGACCTTTTATTGAGTGGAGAATATGAAACTTTTGATGACTTAGCAGAAGATTACCCAGCGTTGGCGGGGCATTCTTTGTGGCATTATATCGGACAGAATTATGGTAAAAGTAATTTGTCTAACCTACTCTATCTAACGCGTATCAATCGCAGTGTAGAAAGTGGTTTTTTGTATGTCTTAGGAACAGGATATGGAAAAATGACCGCTAGTTGGAAAATCTATTTCCTTGACCGTTACAAAAAAGAAACGGCACAAATGGGGATGCCTGCGGGAAAACTTTTGGAATTTAAAAACAAAAGAAATTTACCTATTTATCATTTCAAATTAAGCCCTGACGGCAAGAAAGCTGTTTATGTGAGCAATGAAATTGGACGTTATAAAGTCTATCTACAAGACTTAGAAACGGGCGATAGAGAGGTTGTTTTATCTGGAAATTTCCGCAATAACTTCCAAGCGACAGATTATAACTATCCACTTTTAGCATGGAATCCAAATAACCAAGAGTTGGGTATCATTCATGAGCAACGCGATGTTATCAAGTTATTAAAGTACGATATCAATACAAAAGACCGCGCCGAAGAACCAATGGGAACGCAATACCAGCGTATCTACAGTATGGACTATGCAAATACTCAAAATTTCGTTCTTTCCGCAGCTGTTAGAGGACAGTCTGACCTTTTCCTCTATTACTCGCAGACTCGTCAGACGCAACGTATCACTAGTGATTTTTGGGATGATTTAGATGCACGAGTTGTCAATATTGGAGATAAAAAAGGTGTTCTTTTTGCTTCCAATAGACAAGACTCTTTGTTGGTCAAAAATGAGAAATTAGATACAATTTTACCAACAGCGACTTTTGATATTTTTTATTATGACTTAGAAAATAAAGATAGCGAATTGGTCCGCGTCACAAATACTCCAAGTGCCAGTGAACGTCAACCCGCTGCTGTGGACACCACTTGGTATTCTTATTTGACGGACGTTAGCGGTGTGTATAATCGCGCATCGGGATACTTAGAAGATTACATTCATCATTACGATAAAATTGTCCGTTTAGAGGATGAGACAGAATTAATAATGCATCCTGACTCTGCCTTGACGACCTTATTGGATAGCACCGCTTTAGCTATGGTCGATACCGTTGAAATCGTGCCTGTCATCAAGCAAAGAGGTGTCAACCACGTCGTAACCAACTATCGTGGAAATATCGTGGAACAAGCAACAGCTCCACGCGTCAACAAGTACGCCGAGATTGTCATAAAAGATGATAAGCCAGAGTTGTATGTAGGTAATTTGGAACCAGAAACACTCGTTGCACCGACTTTGACTCTCTACCAAATTCAACGTTTGGTAACAAATGAGGAAATTAAAGTTCCAGATACTGCCCCTACAAAACAAGAACCTAAGTCCAAGCAAAAGGAAGAAGAAGAGAAAGAATCGAGTTTTTTCTTTGACACACCATTTACTCAAGAGGATGTAAAAACTGAACCTGATACAGGCAAAGTCGACATTGATAATTATTTCTTTCAAAGTGAATTTAATGATGACGAAGTCCCTCCTGTAGTTGTTGTGGAAGACGACGGTGACAATATTTCTCTAGAGCGTCCTGACTCCTATTATGATACGTCTTTAAAGACGGCAGAAGATATGAGTCACCGAGTCATGCGTTTTAAATCTTCTCGCATTACGCCTTATCGTTTAAAGTTTAGAACGGATTATGTGACGACACAAATGGATAACGAGCCACTCTTTGGTGGATTGAATAGTTTCGTCGGTACACCACAAGGTTTTGGTTATTTGCCGCCAGGCATTTTGATGAAAGGAAATTTTAAAGACCTTTTTGAAGATTATGAAATAGAAGGTGGACTGCGTTTGCCGACTTCATTTAATGGAACAGAATTTTTCTTAGTTTTTGATGATAAGAAAAAGCGTCTAGATAAACGTTATGCTGTTTATCGTCGCGCACTGCGGTTTAATGCAGACGATGTCGTGAGTCAAAGACAAATCCAACCGCGTGATGAGAATACACTTTTCTTAACGCAATATCAAGTGCGTTATCCTTTGAATATCTTTATGAGTTTACGTGGTACTGCCACTTTGCGTTTTGACCAAAAAATACCATTAGCAACTGAATTGAGTCGCTTGGAGACACCGATTATTCGTCAACAAAGAGCAGGAATAAAAGGAGAGTTTGTTTTTGATAATACATTGCAACAGCAAATGAATATCCTCAATGGCTCTCGCTGGAAAATCTTTACAGAAGTCTATAAAGGTATGGCTATAGACCTCAATGGCAGTCCAAGTTTTTCTTTGAAGGAAGGTGTATTGGGTGTCATTGGATTTGATGCGCGTCATTATCAACGTATCTTGAAATACTCCGTTTTAGCTGGACGTATTGCAGGGCAAACATCTTTTGGCAGCGAAAAAATTCTTTATATGCTAGGCGGTACAGACAATTGGTTATTGCCGCGCTTCAATGATGAGATTGGTATTCAAAGTGACCAAAATTATGCATTCCAAACTGTGCAATCTAATATTAGAGGTTTTGATTTGAATATTAGAAATGGAAATTCATTTGCCCTTGCAAATGTAGAAATGCGCGTTCCTTTATTCCGTTATTTCTCTAAAAACATTCGTTCTAACTTCTTAAAAAACTTCCAGCTGGTTGGTTTCTTTGATGCTGGAACAGCTTGGACAGGTTTAAATCCTTTTGACGAAGACAGCCCTTTAAATACTGCCATTGTCGAAAGTGAAAGCAATCCTGTTACTCTGAAGGTTAACTACTTCCGCGACCCGATTGTCATGGGATATGGTGCAGGAGTTAGAATGACCATGTTTGGTTATTTCTTACGAATAGACTATGCAAAAGGCATCGAGACAAGACAGATACAGGATAGAAAAATTTATTTGAGCTTAGGGCTAGATTTTTAAAAACGGTTTCAGATATAAACTAAAAAACGGTTTGAGTAATGCTACTCAAACCGTTTTTTATTAGACTCGTTATAAAATTACTCTACAACATGTTCTTCAGCCGCCTGCTCTACTAGTCCTATTCCATTTGTGATGAAGGCTATAATTTCACAGTTTTCAGCAATCCAAGGCACAGGTTCTGTCTCAGACTCGACAGGTAAAGTAAAGCTAAAAGTCGCTTCAATATCCGTGCCTTCTGTCGCTCCAGATGAAAATGCTTCTCCATTGACAGAATTTGTCAACAACTTGTGAAAAACGTGGTCATGCTCGTATTCTGCGATGTCTGTCGCTTGGTCTAACTGCGCATCAATGATGTTATTTTCGATAATCATCACATGAATGAAGTAGTTATCTTGGCTAGTGATACGAGGCGTTCCAATTACCTTACAAGATAAGACACGTGTATCTGCATCGTAAGTATTTTCGATATTCAAATCAAAAGTAGCGGGCTTATCTAATTCTGCTTGTACGAGTCCTGCCCAAGAGTTTATGACAGAACCCCACGCAAAATTATTCGATTGAACTTGACGATTAAACGCAGCCGAGGGCTTACCAAAAGCACCTCCTACTGCCGCTTGAATATCAGCTGCCTCATCTCTACTAAAATCGTATTGACTAGTCGGACGTAACTCCGTAAAGTTTGGAGGAGAGTGATACGCAACAGAAACTACATTGTCTGGATAAGTTGCTTTGAAGTCAGCAATCGTTGCTGCTCCTGCTGGGCAGTTTGGACAACTCACTCCTGTGATTTCCTCGATTAAAATAACTCTATTTTCTGGCGCGGGCGGTGGCGGCGGTATATTAATCATCTTCTCTTCACAAGAAGAAACTGAAAAAAGAATAACTGCCGCGAAAAATATATTTATGTATTTCATTTTTTTAGTTATTGGTTATTGATTACTAGTCATTTTGAAAACTAATAATCTATAACAGTTTGCGTTTTTTTAATGTCATCACATTTTCGTAATCCTTAATTAAAACGTAGAATTAACCGAAAATTTCACACCACTAAATGCTGGCTCCAAACGACAAATACCTCCTGTACAAACGATACCTTCCACTTGCTTAACGTAACTAAGCGAAAAGCGGCTAGTCTTGTAAGTGTAAAAGACATCAAAACGGGGATAATGTGCCTTAATACCTTCTCCATTTTCATCTTTTGGAGATGCCTTTCCAGGATTGACATTATACATATCCGAAGCTGTAAATGTCCAATGTGGTGCTATCGTCAATTCTAATAAAGCATTCGCCCAATCTCCATAATCTACTTTTTTGCCGTCCGCATCTTCGTTGACACTCATGTATTGCAACTCTAGACGTAATGCTTTTTTCTTTGATAATTTATACTGAAAGTCAGCATAAGGCACCCAAGTTTGGATATTCGGTTGTTCTGGTTTAACGAAATAAACTTCTTGGTTATAGATTTGGCGTTGTAAACCTGTAGTCAAAATATATTTACGCTTTTTCTTCAAAATAACTTCTGTAAATATCTCTCTGTACAAAAGATTACCATTCAAATCATCAATATAAGAACCGTTCACTAAGAACTGTAACTTACGGGAAGGCGAATAACTAATATCAGCTTGTAATGCTTGTTCTCCCAAAAACTGAGTTACAGCAGCATAACGGGCAGTCAAACGGTAAGTATTTGGACGAGCCATTGGTGGAATAAAATTCATTAAACCATTGTTCAAATTCAAAAGAGGGCTGGTACGGAAATCAAAATTTTCGGTACGCTTTCCTTCTAATGTAATACCAAACCCTTTAGCAGCAAAACTCAAACTAGAGTACAAAACCATCCCATTTCCTGAGACCAAACGACCAAATGTATCCGATGCACCTGTACGCGTACGAATCGCATTAGGGTCTGAGTATATTTCATTTGATTTAAATGCAGCCTCAGCATACCAGGTAAAACTTTTTACAGACATCGTATTGTAAATCGAATAAGCATAAGTATTATATCTCGGCTTTATTCCTTCAACATCAACGGGGTCATAAGTAGATAATGTCGTCAAGATATTACCTACTGTTTCTTCAGACAAGGTACGTGCAACTACTCCTGCTCCTGGCGCAAAAGAAACACTAGAAGAGTCAATTGCGATGTATCCTTCTACCGCCGCTCCTCGTGTAACCGCCTCATACGACTCGAATTGTTTTTTCTGGCGTCCTGTGAATGCTTTGATTTCCCAGTTAGGTGCAATATCATAAGTCAACCGCAAACCATATAAGGCTTGGTCAATCAGTAAAGGACGCTGTTCATAAGCACGAAAGATAATTCCAGAACCGATTTGGTCATATAAGTAACCTGCGGAAACACCGAGTTTATCAAATTTCTTTTTTGCATACCAACGACCAATACCTTGTGCGGTATAAGAACCGGTTGGATTCAGCAAATTGGAATTATTAAACATGTCGAAACGTAATCCGACATCAAATCCCTTATAACTGTAACCTAGATTCATCCAGACATCCGCTCCAAAGAGTTCATTATCATATTGAGGAGTATTGGTAGCTCCGATTATGCTGTCCTCTATAAAAAAGTTACCGTTGGCTTCTAGGTTTCCACGTATTGTCGCGCCTTCTTGAGCTTGTGCGCTCATGGAAAGTAACAAAAGTGTACTGCCAATAAGCAGAGAGAAAAAATTCTTCATCAAGAGTGTTTTTTGTTGTTAGTAAGGCAAGTAGTTGGTTATTTATTTAGAAAAACTTACTCAATTGCACTTAGCTTCGTCAGTCATATTCCGTTTTCTCAAAGGTAACAAAATCTTATATCTAAAATCGTTCTTTCAAAGACGCTGTGATTGTAAGAAATGAAAAAAAAGATAAATTCTTATTTTTCATTTTGTATCAATCACATATTCTAGCATTTTTTTGAGAACCGATAACAAGTTGTTAAATTAACTTTGATTACGGTTAATTTCGGGTTAAAAACTGAGGAGAGTAAACTTTAGTAAAAGAAATCTAATAATTTCGGTGTAACATCTGAGTTTTAGTTTCGTCTACTGTTTGAAAACCTTGCAATTTTCCGACGAAAAAACCGAAAAGCCAAAAGAGATGAAGTAATTGGTCTTCTAAGCAACACAATCAATTAGCGAAAGCATTTTTATTTCGCTTTAAATAATTGAAAATTGCACTTTCTTAGAACCCTAAGCAAAAACTCCTCTAACTTAACTAATCAAAGAAGTGCTAAATACGCTATAAACAAAGCATTTCAAATAAACTAAATAATACCTTTCATGAAATTAGTAAAATTTTTCACTCTAGCATGCGCACTTCTTTTATCTGTATCTGCTTTTGCTCAAGACGGCAAAACACTACCTTCTGTAGAATTAAAAACATTGGAAGGTGAGCACATTAACTTACAAACATTAGGCGAAAAAGGACATCCTGTTCTTATCAGTTTTTGGGCAACTTGGTGTTCTCCGTGTAAAAAAGAATTGGATGCTGTAGCGGATTACTACGAAGACTGGCAAAAAGATTACAACTTAGAAATCGTTGCCATTACTATCGACAACCAACGTGCATTAGCGAAAGTAAAACCAATGGTACAAACTAAAGGTTGGGAATATACAATCTTAAGTGATGCCAATGGGGCTTGTCAACAAGCGATGAATTTTCAGTCTGTTCCACAAACATTTTTGTTGAATGCTGCAGGTGAAATCGTATGGTCTCACACAGGTTACGTACCTGGAGATGAGGAAGAATTGGAAGAGCAGATTATAGCTGCTGTGAAAGGAAAATAATATTGACTGTTTTTAGTCAAGAGAAAGGCGCAACTTGTCATGAGTTGCGCCTTTTTTCGTCACTTGCCTTTATTTTCGCCAATAAAAAATACCACTAACAAGCAAGAGCACCAATCCAACAACTATTAAAAGCACCTGAATATTCTCAATAAAATTAGCAACAGTTCCAAGAATAGCAGCTCCTCCAATCCAAATAGCCAAAGAACTTAACCAGCAGCAACTCGTACCAAAAATAAACGCTATGATACTTCCTAAAAAAGTCTTTTTGTAGTTCATCATTTACTTGTTTGCGCTTATTGAAATACTGCTCACGCGCGAAGCGATATCTTTTGCCTCCTCACTATTTAGATTAAAATCCATTTCTTTTGCAAGTTTCATCACTTGCGGGTCTGTCAACATTAACTCAAGAGGAAAGTTTGCTTTCGATTCTATTTTAATATTTTGAAAACCAGCGTCTTTGATGTATCCTAAGTAATCCTCCAATTTCTCTGCACCAGATACGCAGGCAATATGCCCTGCCAATGATTCCTTTACGAAATCAGGCAAATCTCTTTCTAAGATAATATCACTTATGGTAATTTTTCCGCCAGGCTTCAATACTCTGAAAGCTTCTTTGTAAACTTCTCCCTTTTTTGTAGACAGATTGATAACGCAATTAGAAATAATACGGTCTGCTACATTATCCTCAATAGGTAAGGCTTCTATGTCTCCTTTTAAAAAATCAACATTGTCATAATTTCCTTTCTTTGCATTTTTCTTCGCCAAAGCCAGCATTTCATCTGACAAATCAACGCCTATCACCTTACCTTTCTCTCCAACAATAGGAGAAACAATAAATGCATCAAAACCCGCACCCGAGCCTAAATCAATAACCACTTCACCGCTTTGTATTTTGCCGAACGCAGCAGGATTGCCACAGCCAACGCCCAGATTTGAGCCTTCAGGAACAGAATTCATTTCCTCTTTCGAATAGCCAATGACTTCGCCAACATTATTTGCATTTTCGCTTAAATCGCAACAAGCGAATAATTTAGAGAAAATTCCTCCTTGTGCAGATGCTAATTTCCCATAACTTTCTACTACTGATTTTTTTACTGTGTCTGTACTCATCATTAATTTTTTACGGAATTTTGGTAATGAATAAATCATTCCACTTCCTTCGTTAAATAATGATACAAATTTCAAGGATTAAGCAGCCATATCAATTGACCTAGGTCAAGTTCGAATAATTTTTTTGCGAATTCTGCTTAATGTCTCGGGAGCGATTTGAAGATAGGAAGCTAAATAATTCAATGGTACGCGTTGAAGAAGTTCCTCATTGTTTTCTAATACTTGTAAATAACGGTCTGTTGCTGGTAAGTCTTTCAAAAATCGATTATGAGATTCAGTAGCAAACATTTCATTCTCTACTGCCAATCGAGCAACTTGCTGCCAAAACAAATCTTTCTCATACAATTTTTGAAGAGAATCATAAGACAATGCAATCAATGTTGATTCTTCTATTGCTTGCACGGCTATATCACTTTCTTTTTGAGTCACTAAGCTTCGGTACGAAGTTGAAATTGTATTTTCTTTACAAAAGCAATTCGTAACTTCCTTACCATCACTCAAATAATACAATCTCAATAAGCCTTTTTCAATAAAAGCGATGTTTCTACAAATCCTCCCTTGCTCTGCTAAAAACTCTCCTGGCTTTAAAGTCATCTCACTCAGATAAGGACGTGCGTTTTCAAATACACTTGGAGTGTAATGAGGGAATTGTTGTAGATATTTATTGAATGCTTCCAAAATATTCTTTTTGAGGATTTAAGTTCCATTTATAAAATACAAAGATAGATAGACTTATAAAAAAGCAAGAATCGGATTGTGAAATACGATGAATGTTCGCAAATTTGCAGCATGCAAGAATTAGATAATCATTACCTCATTGTAGAAAAGGTAATAAAATTCATCAGAGCAAATCAAACAGAACAGCCTTCTCTCGATGAGATTAGTCAACATGTTTTTCTAAGTAAATTTCACTTACAACGTGTCTTTCAAGAATGGGCAGGCGTCAGTCCCAAACAATTCCTTCAATATTTAACTGTTGAGCATTCTAAAGCACTTCTGCGCCTTGGAAAGAACAC
>CALDUB010000272.1 GCA_937923465.1 uncultured Saprospiraceae bacterium | reverse complement strand
TGACAAATTCGTCATGAATAAAATGGCGCGTGTATCTCGTAATAAGGTACAAAATGCCATTCGGGCAGGTGCGATTACCGTAGATGGCAAGGAAGTTAAACCTAACTTTAAGGTAAAAGGTGGGCACGTTCTGCGCCTCATTATGCCAAAACCTCTGAGTGATGAGGACGGCAAAATGAAGGGAGAAGATATTCCATTGAATATTATCTACGAAGATGAGGATGTTTTGGTGATAAATAAGCCTGTTGGATTGGTTGTACACCCTGGTGTCGGCAACTGGACAGGGACTTTGGTCAATGCCTTAGCGTACTACTACAAAGACAAAGAGCTGCCTGTAATGGAAGGTAATTCGGACGACCGTGTAGGTTTGGTGCACCGCATTGACAAGAATACTTCGGGTATTATGGTTATCGGGAAAAATGATTTTGCCCTGACTCATTTGGCAAAGCAATTTTTTGACCACACTATCTTTCGTCGCTACACTGCCCTCGTTTGGTCAGAACCAACGGAGGATGAAGGTACAATTACAGCGAATGTAGGTCGCCATCCAAAAAATCGCATTAAGCAATGTGTTTTTCCTGACGGCGAAGAAGGGAAACATGCGGTGACGCACTGGAAGGTTTTAGAGCGTTTGTACTATGTGAGTTTGCTAGAATGTCGCCTGGAGACTGGTCGTACGCACCAAATCCGGGTACACATGGAATACAAAGGCAATCCTCTTTTTAATGATGAAAAGTATGGTGGTAATAAAATTCGTAAAGGCACGATTTACAGTAAGTATAGCGCTTACGTCAATAACTGCTTCGCGAAAATGCCGCGCCATGCCTTACATGCGCATGCCTTAGGTTTTGTGCATCCGCGTACGGGCGAGAATATGAAATTTGAAGCTCCCCTACCCGAGGATTTTGAGTCTGTTTTAGCTGCTTGGCGCAACTATGTGACAGATAGAAAATCTAAGAAAGCACTGGATTAGAGTTGTATAGTTTTATCGTTGAATAGTTATAAAGTTACCGCTCTAACTAATGCGCAGTAACTTTACAACTATTCAACTTTACAACTCTTTTTAGTCCTACAAACGCCTTTTCCTCCATTCCTTTTTTTCCTCTTATTTAACTTAGCTATCTTACTTTCCAATTCAAGAACATTCGTTCTTCCCTCTAAACAATACCAGTTTTAAATCATTGATAATGAATACTTTACATTTAAAAAATGTAGTAATTGCTTTTATATTGAGCATGACTATATTTACTCTTTCTGCACAAATTTCATTTACTAATCAAGCAGCTTTATTTGCTAATCAAGACTTTCATAGTGGAGTGCCGATGGGTGTCTGTGATATGAATAATGACGGATTGGACGACATGATTCGTTTAGATAATCGCGATGATTTATATATCGAATTTCAATCGGCTGACGGTAGTTTCACATCTGTCTTTTTGGATAATTATGGCAATAATGATACTTGGATGGTCACTGCCGCAGATGTCAATAATGACGGATTTAATGATTTAATGACAGGTGGTCGCTACGACGGTGTGAAATGCTATACGCGACTAACAGACGGAACTTATGAAAAGGTAACGATGCCTGGTGCAGCTATTTTTTCACAGGCAGCTAATTTTGCGGATATTAATAATGATGGCTCTGTAGATATGTTTGTCTGTCATGACGATAATACTAGTCGAATCTGGCAAAACATGGGTGACGGTACTTATGAAATGGGAGATGACTTGATTGATTTAGAGCTCTATTCAGGTGAGAATAACTCTGGCAACTATGGCTCAGTTTGGACGGATTTTGACAATGACGGTGACTTAGATTTGTACATTGCAAAATGTCGTCAGGGCGTGAATTCTTCTACAGATGTACGTCGTATCAATCAGCTTTGGCTCAATGACGGCGATAATAATTATACAGAGGTAGCAGAAGAATATGGCTTGAAAATAGGGGCACAAAGTTGGACAGCAGATTTTGGAGACTATGATAATGACGGTGATTTTGATTGTTTCATCACTAATCATGATGCGGCTTCTCAGTTATTAGAAAATGACGGAACAGGACACTTTACAGATGTGACAACGAGTACAGGCGTCAACGTGAACGGTTTGCCTATACAAGGTATGTTTCATGATTTTGATAACGATGGTTACTTAGATATTGTCGTGTCAGGAACGGACGAGTACATGTATAAAGGTAATGGAGATGGCACTTTTATACTATTGAATGATGTGTTTGTGGGTACTACTGAAATGGAAAGCTATGCGATTGGGGACTTAAACAATGACGGTTTTCTAGATATAATTGGTGGCTATGCACAGGTATTTAACACGCCAACTAATATTGATGATGCGCTATGGATAAATGAAGGAAATGACCATAACTGGCTAAAAATCAAGCCAACAGGCACAGTCAGCAATGCCTCTGGTATTGGCGCACGCATAGAAATCACTGGTGACTTTGGTACTCAAATTCGGGAAATTCGCGCAGGCGAAAGTTATGGCATTACCAATTCTTTAAATGCTCATTTTGGTTTAGGTACTTTTGATAGTGTGACACGAATTATTATTAAGTGGCCTTCGGGTTTAGTATCTGTCGTAGAAAATCCAGAGATTAATCAGACCTTAGAAATTATCGAAAGTGGCTGCATTGCAGAAACACCTGTTATTGACGTAACTGGAGGGACTATTCTCTGCGCAGACGGTCCCCCTATCGTGTTGACGGCACCCGAGTCAACGGGATATATATGGTCAAATGGCGCAACGACTCCTTCTATTGAAATAACAGAGGCAGGAAATTATAGTGTGATTACAACTGATGCCGAAGACTGCTTTGGAGTCTCTGCTGCGGTTAATATCACTGCTAATCCTGGCACTCCTCCTACCATTGTTCTTGACTCTCCAAATGTATTTTGTAATGAAGGTTCGGTTATTTTGACGGCTTCGCCAGCAGATAGTTATTTGTGGTCTGACGGGTCAACAACTCAAAGTATTGAGGTCAGTGAAAATGGAGATTACACTGTTACCGTTCCTGGTTTTTGTCAATCCTTTACTTCTGAGATATTTGAATTAGAACTCAACATTTATATTGCAGACCTTACTTTCGCCGAGGATGTTACTATTTTTGGTTCAGGTACGGCAACATTATTTGCCGAAGGTTACTTACCATCTTGGTATGATGTGCCTGTTTTTGGAGCTTCCATAGGTTCAGGAAATACCTTCGAAACTCCTCTGTTGGATGAAACTACATCTTTCTATGTTGCTAATCTACAAAACTTCTCTGCGGGAAGTGAAAATGTGGGCATGGAAAACCATTCGGGTAATAGTATGTATGGTGGTAATCAGTTTAATGGCGGCATTGTCTTCGATGCTTTTGAACCTTTTATTTTGAGAAAAGTCAAAGTTTATACAGATACACCAGGTAGTCGTACAATTGAATTGCGGGATATTAATGGTATTGTATTCAATTCCGTTGTGGTTGATATTCCTATTGGAGAGCAGGTGATTGACTTGAATTTATATGTTCCTGAAGGAAACGACTTAGTTTTAGGGACGGAAACTGCAACTAATCTTGGTAACTTTGGCTTTGAGAGCGCACGTTTACAACGAAATAATACTAATACAAATTTCCCTTATATCGTAGATAATGTTATTTCATTAAAAGAGTCCACATTTGGCGTGGATTGGTACTACTACTTTTACGATTGGGAAATTGAATTAGCTCCCGCGCAGTGTTTGAGTGAAAGAACCGAAGTGACGGTAACTGTTTCTACATCTTCTGTTTTTGATTTTGAGGCAGCAAATAATTTAAAATTGTCTCCAAATCCCACACAAGGCGTTGTCTATTTTGAATTACCTGAC
>CALDUB010000271.1 GCA_937923465.1 uncultured Saprospiraceae bacterium | reverse complement strand
AGCCATGTTAGGAGGTGTAGCGGGACACGCAGGATTATTTGGTAATGCAGAGGATGTAGCTATCATTTTTCAGATGCTTTTAAATAAAGGATATTATGGAGGTGTGCGCTACTTTGAACAAGGGACGGTAGATTTGTTTACTAACCGCTGTAATAGCTGTACGCGCCGTGGAATCGGCTTTGATATGAAGCAAACGGATAGTCGTTATTCTTCTAATATGGGAGATTTGGCGAGTGACAATACCTTCGGTCATTTAGGATTTACGGGCATCGCAGTGTGGGCAGACCCTGACCATGATTTGATTTATGTTTTCCTCTCGAACCGTACTTATCCGTCGATGAAAAATTACCGATTGAATAAAAGAAATTACCGTCCACGTATTCAAGATGCGGTTTATCGGGCTATGAAGCCAGCGTATCCGCAGTCTTAATAATCTAATTGCCGATGGCAAAAAAATATCTCAGCCTCGAGTAATTTCGAAGCTGAGATATTTTTTTGTTCCAATGCTAAAATCTAACATCTTCTTCCCCCGCAAAATCCACGGGCACAGCAATTTCAACACTACCCAAACCAACTTTTAAAGTACCCTCCATACGATAGCCTAGTTTTCTTTTATTGAGCAAATTACCCAGAGAAGGCTTTAAGTCTTTATAAACTTCTCTCAAGGGAACACTAAAATCTAAAGGCAAAGTGAACTCAGAATTTGCATTCATTTTTGCACTTACATCCTGTCTGATATGAGTTACTTTTTTGTCATCAATATACATGTCTAAGTCAACTTCCGTTACATTCGCACCAATAGCATTTGGATTGAAAAAAATAGCATCGGCTTTTAAAGTAACCGAACCACCGTCAGAAAACGAAAAAGACTTGAATTTAACGTTTTTCATTTCTCTGAATTCAGGATATTCAGGAGAACTACAAGCAGAGAAGAAAAGACAGAATAGAAGTAGGACTGAAGAAAATTTCATGTTTCTTAATGTTTGGAAGAGCGTTAATTTTATGCCCCGTTAAAATGGCGGCAAAAGTAGATTAACTTTCAAACATATTGGCAGAACTTTTAACTTTAAAAGCCAGATTACTTTTGTTCAGTTACTTAAATTTGCAATCCTTCCCACATCACCTTTCTAAACTGCAAAACTCTCACAAATTTTTCAATTTCATCCGCCCAAGTCCGCCAAAGTTGAGAATTCATATCCCAACCTTTCTTCAATTCTTCTAAAACTGAAAAATCACATTGATAAGCCAATACTTTCAATAATTCCTTTTGAGCAAAATAGCTACTAAAACTCGACGATGTACTAATCATCTGCTGATATTGACGTACAATCGTTTTAGTGTTTTCTCCCGTCAGGCGATGAGAACTAGCAGAAATCAAAGTGAAAAATGGCGAATTATTACCAACAACGGAATGTTTTGGCAAGTAATCCTCTAATATTTTATTGTACTGCTGCGCAGAAATGAGCTGCATCAAACCTTTCGTATCTTCCTCAGGTAAAGCCAAAGCCCCCCTTTTTTCAAGAGCAAATCGCAGGAATGCTTCTGCCCATTTTGCATCGGGTGTACTACTCGTCGAAGATAAAGTTGCCGCCAAAAGAACTTGTGCAAAGTCAGTATTCAAAAATATTTCTAAAATTTCTAGAGGAGTAAAATTTAATCTTACTTCCCAAATCGAAGGCGGTAAAAACGCAATAATCTGAGCCAACCAAGCCGTCCGCAGACCTTGCTGTGGCACTTTCATTTTACCAAAAAGCCCGTCTCGAAGACCTTCAGTATCAGGTTCTTCTGGCAGCCGCACAATCAAATTTTCATTTTCAAAGAATACCAAACCTTCCAATCTCTTAGAAATTCTCTGCACCAAACGCGAAGAGGGAATACGAGATAAAAGGGCTGCTGCATTTAGGCGCACTTCCTCTTTTTTATCATCCAAACAGCTTTCTAAGAATACCTCATCATTGACTGACGTATTCTCTGCCATGATTTCTAAAAAGGCGACTTTATCTTTTGGATTTTCTTTATTCCAAGACTGTTGAAGCATTTCAGTTGCCAAGTCTGGAAACTTTGCACGCAGATATTTTAAAACAGAGATGCGTTCTTCTCGAGTTCCTGTAGCCCAAAGTTCAGCATTTTCGATTGGCAGCATTTTATGCCAAGACGGGTTTTGGTGCATTAACCATTCGCCGCGCTTCCCAATTATTTTACGTAGAGCAGTCCAATTATCTCCAGCCGCAATACGACTTGTGATAATGTCAGGCAACATTTCTGGAGGTAGTTGCTTATTTTTTGCAGTCAAATACTCAATAAATTCAGCCAAGGCAGGACGAAATTTTCCTTGTAAAATTTGCTGTAAATGATGCGCTGAATTATCGCTACAAGCATACTCCTCTTTATCATCCGCAGGTTCAGGGATTTCTCCTTTAAACTTCTTTAACTCAAAACCAGCCTTTTCTTTTTGCGAGTAAATTGCAGCCCCTTCCAATAGAATCTGCGTCGCATCACCTTCCAAGTCAATTCCTTGCGCCTCAAGGATTGCTTTTGTTTCCTCCGAAATATCAGCACGGTCAGTGCCGAGGAGAGCTATTTTTGCCAAGTCTTTTAGCATAGTTAAAAATATCGCGAAAAGTATCACG
>CALDUB010000270.1 GCA_937923465.1 uncultured Saprospiraceae bacterium | reverse complement strand
TGAGCCTAGCCTGACTCCTGACTCCTGACTCCTGACTCCTGACTCCTGACTCCTGACTCCTGACTCCTGACTCCTGACTCCTGACTCCTGACTCCTGACTCCTGACTCCAAATTAATTCTTATCTTGCGACAAACAAAACGCAAAATGGAAAATAAAAACACTCCGCGGCCACCCTTGTCGCAAATTATTATCTACGCTATCGGTCAATTTGGTTGGGCACTCGCTTCTTTTGGAGCAGGAAACCTCCTACTCTATTTCTATTTGCCTCCCGAAACGGGAACCGAGGCAGTTTTTCCTTCTTACATTTATCAAGGCGCGATTTTAGGAATTGCGACGGTCATTGGTTTGGTTAACTTTAGCGGACGGATTTTTGATGCCATTACTGACCCTTTAATAGCTGGTTGGTCTGATAGAAAGCAGTCAAAATTTGGAAAACGGAAGTCTTTAATGGGCTTGGCGGCGGTACCTTTTGCCTTATTTTCCTTTCTAATATTCTATCCGCCGAGCGAAATTGTTGGTTTGGCGAACACAGGCTGGCTCGTCGGTACTGTTTTTCTTTTCTACCTCTTCTTCACGATGTATTTGATACCTTATAATGCTTTAATTAGTGAATTGGGGCATCATCCTAAGGACAGGATGTTGATTAGTACGATTATTTCGGTTGCTTTCGCATTAGGTTTTATCGTTGGTGGTTTTGCCTACCAATTACAAGATGTTTTTTCCGACGGACGCACGCCTACAGAAGCTTTTCAAATGGCGATTTTGATATTTGCGGCGGTATCTTTATTCTTGATGCTTATTCCCGTTTTCTTTTTAAATGAGAACAAATATTGCGACCAAAGTCCAACATATATTGATGCCAAACAATCTCTAAAATCCGTGTTTGCCAATGTGAATTTTAAGTGGTTTGCTGCTTCTGATTTTACATACTGGATTGCACTTTCGTTTATTCAGTTGGGTGTGAGTTATTATACTGTCAATATTTTCGGAATGGAAACGAGCATGGCGACTCAGTTTTTAACTTTGAGTTTCTTGAGTAGTTTTGTGCTTTATATTCCTATCAATTATTTAGTGAAAAAATTCAGCAAAAAAACTGTTTTATCTATTGCTTTTCTGTTTTTTGGTCTGACATTTTTGTTGACCGCATTGACTTCTATCTTAGGATTACCACAAGAGATGATGTTTTACGGTATTGCGATTGGTTCAGGTTTTCCATTAGCTGCCTTTGGGATAGTTCCGAATGCGCTTATCGCAGATATTGTACATGAGCATGAAGAAAAAACGGGTCAAAACCTGGCAGGCATGTTCTTTGGAGCGCGGACGTTTATGATGAAAATGGGGATTTCTGTGGCAAATCTTATTTTTCCGTCGCTGTTGTTGTTGGGTAAGAGTGCAGATAATCCGCTTGGCGTCCAGGTAACGGCTTTTGTTGCCCTTGGATTTATGGTATTAGGTTGGCTATTATTTAGCCGATATGAAGGAAAAACTGCGTAAAGTATCACGTCCGTTCCACGGCGTGTTAGTCCTGTCAATGCGAGACTTTCACGCCGTAGAACGGACGTGATACTTTAAAAACCAGCCTCATTCCGCATCCAGATAGAATATGCATCTAAAATCACTTCCAACTTCTTATCCGCTTTTTTCGAAGTCGTTAAATCCATCAATGGATGCGGTATTTGCTCCTGATTCTTACCAACCAAACAAAGCATGATAATACCGACAATAGGATGCGCCGCAATGGGTTGAATCATCTTCACTTTTGTTCCTTTTTTCATATCTTGCAAGAGTCCGCGCGCTTTTCCGTCTAAAGGTAGAATTAGTTTATTCTCAAAGTAATTAAACCAATTTTCGCTTTCTTCTTCATCTATATCTTGTAATAAAGCATCTATGATTATCTTTTGAATTTCTGGTTCTTCTTCACTAAATTTACTCTGCAAATCCAACTTGTAGCGCATTTCTGTCGCTTTATCCTCATCAAAAACAAATTTGACTTTTTTCAAATCATTACGCCCAAAAGTATATTCATCAAAGATAATTGCAGCATCTCTTGCCTCTTCGACGTACTCGGCAGATATTTTTGCCAAAGAATCTGGAGAAAATTCTATCACATAGCGTTCTTCATTGTCTTCCATGTAAGACTCTAGCAACCTCCCCGTAAATCCTTTCAGATTAGTTTGCGGATAAAAATCTGGACGTGTATTACTCATGACTTTTACCGTCTCGCCCTTCTTAAAACGTGGATTTTTGATAGGTTCTAAATCCTCCTCCATATCATCTGAACCGAAAAGTTTACTGAGTGCACTCATTGCATCATCCTCATCATCGTCAAAATCACCGCCAAAAATATCACCAAAGTCAAAATCACCGTCGTCGTCGTCAAAATCTTCAAAAGGACTATCTGGTCCATTCATCAGTGCCTCATAAAACTTAGGAGACATATGCTGTTTGTCCCAAGAGTCTTTCAACGCTTCATGCAAAACACCCATTTGTTTTGCCATTTCGTCTATCTGTGTGATATCGGAATCTATGCCTGCTCCCTCTTTTTCCAGTTTATTTTTACTCGTCAATGCCTTTCCTAAGTCAGATTTACGGAAATTTTTAATCTCTCCACTGGTCCTCTCTACCTGACCTTCCAAAAATTCTAATTCTCGCTGCAAACGTTTGATTTCCTCTGTCAGCACATCCACAGTCACCGCTTTCCCTGTCAAATCAATCGCTTCAGAGTTGACATACATCCTCTCAATTTCCAGTAGTTTATCGATATCGTGATTTTGATAAGCCGTGTTGATTTCCTGCATCAAAATGTGAAAATCTGCACGGTCTTTATCATTTCGTGCTTTATCTGGGTGAAATTTGGAAGAAAGAGAGATAAAAACTTGACGAATTTTGCGCTGTTCTTCTTTTGGTGGTTCTACATTAAATTCTTTAAACAGGTCCCGTGCCTTGGCTCTTGCTTCTTCGTCAAAGTCAAATTCGCCATTCTCCGCCTTTTGCTTTTTCTCTAAATAATCATCAAATCCTTCACCAAACATGGACTGTCCACCCAACATATTGATGATATCTTTCAAACCAATCTTATCCGCTTTCGATAGAAAAGATGCCTTTTTCAACTTCTCTGCATACATCACAATTTCTTCAATCATCGTCTGAACTTTCTCCATACGCGTCATCAATTCGGTCTGCATACGAGTCTGAAAACTGACAAAATCCTGCTGTGAATTACTTAGTCGCGTCTTGAGACTTTTCAGAGTTGTGCGCGTCTTCTTAATCTTCGTTACTAGTACTTTTATCTCCGCCTCTTTGGCTATCATTTCTGGCGATTTCGCTATTCCTTGACTCATATTGTGTAGTTGATGATTGTTAGCTAATTCTTCCCTCCTTATTTTTTAGATTACGAAGGTAAATTTAATTTTGAAAGTTCGGACTGATTTTCGCTGATTTTTAATCAAAAATCACTCCTATCGATTTTCAGAACACATTAGCTGATTTGTGTTTTGCAACAAGAATGTGTAGTTTTATGCTAACAAAATTTCTAATATGAGAGAGAAACAGGATAGAATTCAGGAATTGCAAGAAAGGATGAGCTTGTTGATTAAGAAACAAAATAAGTTTATTGTAGAGTTGAAAGAATTGCGAGATGAGGTCAAGTCACTGAAGGCGGAAGATGTCATTCACGCCACGAAAACTGTCACACAAGCCGCACAAACACAAGATTTTGACACTCACCTACAGCGAGAAGAAGTTTATGTTCCTGCCACTCCTGACCAGCCTTCAAAATTCGAAAGTCTTAAAATTGACTTCGATTTCGAAAAATTCATTGGAGAGAATTTGGTCTCTAAATTGGGGATTTTAATCACTATCATCGGTGTTGTTATTGGTGCAAAGTATTCTATCGACAACGACCTCATTAGCCCCTTGACGCGTATCATTTTAGGATATATAATGGGTGTTGGACTCATGGGATTTGGGATTAAGCTTAAAGAAAAATACGAGAATTATAGTGCAGTTTTAGTGAGTGGAGCCATAGCTATTATGTACTTTATCACCTTTGCAGCCTATAGCTTTTACGATATATTTCCGCAGTTGGTCGCGTTTTTACTCATGTTGATGTTTACCATTTTCACGGTCATTGCCGCGATTAGCTACAACAAACAAGTCATCGCTCATATTGGCTTAGTTGGCGCTTATGCCGTGCCCTTTTTTCTAAGTAGTGGCTCGGGCGACATGTTGACTTTCTTTAGTTACATTACACTTATCAATGTTGGTATTCTTGCCATAGCGTATAAAAAATATTGGAAAAAACTTTACTATGCTGCCTTTGCGCAGACTTGGATTATTTATCTGACTTGGCTTGTTTTCGATGCGCGTATGAGTGAGCATTTTGGATTGGCGTTTGCTTTTGCCTCTATCTTTTTCGCCCTATTTTACATTACTTTCTTAGCTTATAAAATTGCTAAAAAGGAGAAATTTGATAAATCTACGGTTATCATTATCCTGCTCAACTCCTTTATTTACTTCAGTGTTGGCTTCTACTTACTAGAAGGACATCTGATTTGGAATGACTATTTGGGTCTGTTTACATTAGGAAATGCTTTGATTCATTTTGGGATTGGTGCGTTTATTCACAAGCAAGACTTGTACGACAAAAATCTATTTTACCTCATTGTTGGATTGGTTTTGGTCTTTATAACGATTACAATTCCTGTTCAGTTAGACGGTAATTGGGTGACCTTATTATGGGCTGGCGAAGCCGCTTTACTCTTTTGGATTGGACGGACAAAGGATGTTCCTTTCTACGAAAAAGCTTCTTATGTTCTCATGTTGATTGGCTTTTTAAGTATTTGTCAGGACTGGGATTCTGGCTATTATTCATCTTATGTGAATAGTATGGAAATGAATACTTTGCCTATTTTCAATGTACAATTTTTGACTTCTATTTTATTTGCTGTGGCTTTTGCTTTCATCAATAAAATAAACAGAGATAAAACTTATACTTCCTCTATCGAACAAGATAGCATTTATAAAAAAGTGCTAGATATTAGTCTAGCTGGAGTTCTATTATTGTCGATTTACTTTGCTTTTCGCATGGAAATCAATGCATACTTTATGCACCTCTACGAAAGCACAAAAATCGGTGTAAAAGCCGATGATTCCGATACGGTTTACGATACTCGCAATTATGATTTGATGAGCATCAAAAATATCTGGATACTGAATTATACCATTGCTTTCTTAATTATACTTTCGTTTGTCAATCTTAAAAAGTTAAAAAACACTTCATTAGGCTACGTCAATTTAGCTCTAAATGGGGTCTTGATGCTTGCCTTTTTAAGTTATGGCATTTATGAGTTAAGCAGTCTGCACAACAGTTATTTCAATCCTCAGGATACAGATTTATTTAGCAAAGGCATTGATTATGTGGCGATTAGGTATATATCGTTTGCTTTGATTGCTGGGTTATTTTTTGTCAGTTATCGATATCTAAAAGAGCTATTCTCGACGAAGTTAAACTGGATTATCTTTGACCTTGTCCTTTATGTTTCCATTTTGGCTATCATCAGTAGTGAGTTTTTAAACTGGCTCAATACGGCTGACGCAAGCAGTGCTGACACTTTGACGATTACTATCGTTTGGGGCGTTTACGCTTTGATAGGTATCGTGTTAGGTATTTGGAAAAACAAACAACATCTACGTATCGGCGCATTCGTCTTGTTTGGAATTACCTTGTTTAAGCTATTCTTTTACGACATTGCACACTTGGATACAATTTCTAAAACAGTCGTTTTGGTGTCTCTAGGTCTGCTGCTGCTCGTTATTTCTTTCTTATATAATAAATACAAACACCTCATTGTCAAAGAGGAGAAAACCATTGTTGAAAATGAAGATTAATCTAATCGCACTATTACTCCTACTCTCTTCATTTGCACAGGCGCAAATGGAGGATTATTCTTATTCAAGAAATATAGCGACGCCAACGGAGACTTGGCACAAAATGGCTTTGCCAAATGAGATGTTTGATAAAGTAAAATCGGATTTTTCGGATTTGCGCATCTATGGTATTTCTGAAAAAAAAGATACCATAGAGGCACCTTATTTAGTCAGATTGGAAGAAGATAAATTTGTTTACAATAGCATTCCTTTTAAAAAAATCAATAATTCTCACAATGATAAAGGATACTATTATACTTTTGACATCAAAAATAAGAGGGCTATAAATGAGATTGCACTTGATTTCAAATCAGCAAATTTTGATTGGAAAATTGACCTAGAAGGCAGCCAAAACCAAAAAGAATGGTTTACGCTGGTAGAGGATTATCGGGTAATTGGTATCCAAAATGAGTTAACTAAATACAAGTTTTCCAAAGTAGTTTTTCCCGATGCACAATATCGTTATTTTCGTCTCTTAATAAAAGCTAAAGTTGACCCAGAGTTAGTTGGACAAAACCTGACTTTGCAGGAAACAACAGCAGGTAGTTATCAGCAATATTCAATCATTGCACAGGACCGCAAAGAGGATAAAAAAGCAAAACAAACTATCATTAATTTTGATTTAGGTGAAGCTGTTTCTGTGAGTAAATTCAACTTAGATTTTGCCAATGATGTGGACTTTTATCGGACTTACAAATTACAATATTTGGCAGATAGTTTTAAAGTCGATAAAGGCTGGCGATATACGTATAACACGCTCGCTTCTGGCGTTTTGACGTCAATTGAAGATAATAATTTGACCTTTGGACCGAAGGTTTTACAAAACTTAAAACTGACAATCGACAATAGAGATAATGCGCCTCTGACTTTGGAAAAAGCCGTAGCAAATGGTCCTATTTACCAAGTAATCAGTCGATTTGATAGCCCTGCCAATTACGCACTTTATTACGGAAATGAGCAGGCGCGTAAGCCAAATTATGACATTAATCGTTTCTTAGATAAAATTCCGACAGAGCTAAAAACCTTGACTTTAGGAAAGGAAAATGTATTAATCCAAGAGGTAGAAAGTAAAGATAATGCCTTGTTTCAGAACAAGTTATGGCTCTGGGGTGTGATGATTATTATGATGGGTCTGCTGGCTTGGTTTTCTATGAAGATGATGAAAGGGAAGTGATATTACAGTTTTGATATTTAGAACTAGCAAACGCAACCGAATGAAATCTCTCACGAAAATACTATGCTATTATGTATTCTATTAAATGCGGGCGAAATTGTGAACTCAGTGCGATATTATCCCTTCCTTTCCTAACAAAAAAAACACAAAACACGTGCTCTTTTTGTTTAACCCGTGAAATTATTTTATAAATAATGCATTATAAAAATATGTTTTTACATAATAATAATTAGCTTTACGTGTAATTATTACTAATCTACCTTAATTCTAAGTATTTCAGACTCACTATTCAACAAAAAAGTCTTGCTTTTACACTAAAAAAGCAATTATTCATTCTATACTACCTACTTGAGAAAACTACCACAAAATAAATATAGAATATTCTAATTCTATGATTTATTTTAAACTTGTGTGCCTCTTTTTACGTAGACATTTCAGTAAGACCTAAACTTACCTAATAGTTTACTCTCATCGCTTAAAGAAGGTTGTACACACCCTATTACTATTAACTTTTTTAAAACCAAAATCAATGTCCCCCTTAAAACACCTGCGTGTAAACGCTAACATTTATCAGGTTTCTTTTTTCACATCACTTTTCTTATTCCAGCCTAAACAGCTTCTTACTGATTTCGGATATCTAGCATACCTCAAACGGACTTTGTATAGCAGTACATCTCGTTTTGATAGGTAAATTCAAATCATCCTTAATCTATTTGTAAAGAATCTTCTTTTTTGACAAAACCCCATAACTCATAAATGAGACAGCCTTCTCATTCCTTAAATTAACCATTAAACTTTACCCTCATGACGAACAAAAACTTTACTTACATTTT
>CALDUB010000269.1 GCA_937923465.1 uncultured Saprospiraceae bacterium | reverse complement strand
GACTCGTATATTGAGGTCTCAAAGTGAAAAGAACAAAACTAAGCAAAAAAAGTCAACGGAGGAGAGAAAATAGTAACATGCGGACAAGTGCCTAACAAAAAGGACACAGTGACAAAGTTAAATTCTCCTCCGCTTTTCTTTTCGAGACAGAACAGTACTTAAAGATACATTTTGATAATGTAATCTTGTATAAAATTACGAGTCAAGTCCTAAAGAAAGAAATGACTTTTGCTGCTAAAATCAAGCTTTCTTATGTTACAAATTTTAAAGTATTCCGTAGGGTTAGACATTGATAAAAAATTTATTCATGCTTGCATTGTAAAAATAGACAGTCAGCAAAAGGTTACAATAATTGCTCAATGCAAGGTACCTAATAGTGTAAAAGGTCATATTGATTTGCAAAACTGGATAGATAAGAAGTCTAAGCAAAAGGAAATTGCTTTAAAAATTTGCATGGAAGCGACGGGTGTATATCACGAAAATGTTTCATTATTCCTTCACCAATCTGGCTATGTAGTCAGTATTGTATTACCGAATAAATCGAAGCAATACATGAAAGCCTTGGGCTTAAAAAGTAAGAATGATAAAATTGATGCGCGTGGATTGGCTCAAATGGGAGCCGAGCAACGCTTAGAAGTTTGGCAGCCACCAACAGCAGAATATTATAGTCTCAAAGCGCTTTGTAGACACAAAGAACGCTTAGAAAATATGATAACAGATGTGCGCAATCAGCTTGAAAGCGTTACTCATTCAGCTTTTTCTAATGAGCAGGTTATCAGTAGTTTAGAAGGCTTAATGAAGGGATTGAAAGAAGAAGCAAAGAGCATAAAGAAACAGATTGAAGTTATTGTCAAGAATACAGAAACAGAATTAGGGAAAAAAGCGGAATTAATCATGTCCATACCTGGTGTAGGACCGCTTATTACAGCTACTGTTTTGGCAGAAACAAATGGATTTGCACAATTTCATAATGAACGACAATTGGTCAGTTATAGCGGTTATGATGTTGTGCAAAATCAATCTGGCAGTCGAAATGGACGAACCAAAATTTCCAAAAAAGGGAATAGTCATATTCGTCGATTGATGCATATAGGCGCGTGGCAAATGGTGATGCAAGATGTGACGCATCTGAAAAATCTCTATGAGCGTGTTTATGAACGAACAGGAGTGAAAATGAAAGCTTATGTGGCTGTGCAGCGAAAACTACTTTGTATTATTTTCGCACTAGTGAAGAAGGGAGAAAAATTTGACCCAAAACATCATTTGTCACTGGAAGTAAACACGACGGAGGAGGAACATCAGGTATTGTAGATTTAAGTCTCTCTTTGTGTGTTGGTAAGGGCAGCTTAATCTAAGGATAAAAAAGGGACTAGCAAAAAAATAGCCCCGCAAAGCGGAGCTACGCTAGATGAACTTCAGTACAATGTGTCATTGAAGCCCTCTTTGTGTGTATCACAAAGTTAAAAAAATAATTTAATTTTTATTTGGTTTTTCTTACAGTACCTTAGTCTGCATTAACAAAAGTAAGAAGCAAGATAAATTGTGTATGAAGGAATTGTGTATGAATTTAGCATAGTTACAGCGGACTAAGTCCGCAAGACCGATGCGTTGGCGACTAAAATAGTCGCACGAACAATGCCGTACAGGATGGGACGGAAGGCATGGTAAGAATGGTATGAGCTATTTAGCTCATACCACTTGACGTTTAGTAACAACCAACTACATATTATAAACCCCACCATTAATATCAAGCGTAGCACCTGTAATAAAACCATCATATTCAGACGCCAAAAACAAAACCGCTCGCGCTACATCAGCAGAATTACCCGCACGTTGGATAGGAATGCCAGCCGTTGTTTTAGCCGCAGATTCTTTTGTCGTATGCGTATTGTGAAAGGAAGTACCGAGGATAAGACCTGGCGCAATAGCATTGACGCGTGTGCCTTGAGGACCATATTCTGTCGCGAGTGCGCGTGTAAATGTTAGGATAGCGCCTTTGCTCGTCGCATAAGCTAATGAGCCTGGGTGCCCGCCTTTACGACCAGCCAATGATGCTAAGTTAACAATACTACTATTCTCGTTTTTTGCAAGATGAGGACCTGCTGCTCGTGTCACAAACATCATGGAGGTGAGGTTAATATCCATTACTTTGTGCCAAAATTCAGTCTTCATATCGCTCAACAAATTACGCGCGACAAGTGAACCTGCATTGTTAATCAGGATGTCCAGACCACCAAGCACTTCTACTGTTTTTTCGACCATTGCATTTGCATCGGCTTCTTTTGTTAAGTCACCCTGTATGATTACTGCTTTTTGTCCTTTACTGTTTGCGTATTCCGTTAATTGTTTCGCAGTATCAGCACTGGAATAATAGTGGATAGCAACATCGGCTCCATTATCAATAAAGTGTCTGGTGATTGATTCTCCAATTCCCTGAGCGCCAGCGGTGATGAGAACTTTTTTGCCAGCTAATTTATTATTATTCATGTTGTTTTTTAATTGATAATCGTAGTGAAATTACTACCTGTTGTTAGACGACTTAGGTTTATTTTGCAAATGTAAGTAATAGACTTTATGAATGAGATTTGAGCGGCTTTAAACTTGCTATTTTATCCTTATTTTTCGTTAAAAATACTCGCTAATAAACAACATTATCTGTGTTTTTTGCCTCAAATAAGAATAAAAAAGCGGGACTTAAATCTCTCTCAACCTCATTCATAAAGTCTAATATAGAACTCGTTGGACATAATATATTTCAATTTAAGATTAAGAATTTCTACATTTGTATCTCTTGAAAAATAATATGCCCTTTAAATGGCGCAAAAATAGATAAATGCAGACGCTCAACATAGAATACAAAGAAAATTATGCTATCGTTCAAATGGACCACGGAAAAGTGAATGCCATTTCGACTGAATTGACCAACGATTTGCATACCGCTTTTTCTGATTTAGAAAAAAATGATGCTGTCCGAGGTGTCATACTTATTGGTAGACCGCATTGCTTTAGTGCGGGTTTGGATATTGGGTCTATGGTTGGTAATGGAATCGAAGGAGGTAGAGCATTTTGGAAAAGCTATATGACTGCTATTCAGACAATGATTCGTTTTTCGAAGCCATTCGTTTGTGGTATGACAGGCTATGCGCCAGCTGGTGCGACGACGCTTGCCTTGTGTGCCGATTATCGTATTATGGGGAAGGGCGCAAAGCATATCACAGGGATGAATGAGTTTAAAAATTCGTTGGTTATTCCTGAATTGCTAGCGGATATTTACGCTTATCATCTCGGTGAAAAATACGCTTGGGAAGCTGTTCAAAGCATCACGATGTATGACAGTGACGCAGCCGTAGTAGCTGGCATCGCAAATGAGAGTGTGGAAGTGGAAGAAGTGGTGGCTTTAGCGGAAAAACGCCTTCAGCAGCGTTTAAGAGTGCCATTGTCCGTATATGCACAGACGAAAAAATATCTCCGTAAGCAATTATTGGCTTTGGTAGATAGGGATATGGATGAAATGCTGGAAGTAATTGTTGAAGATTTAAAATCTCCACAGACGCAGAAAATGGCGGCTATGTTTATGGCGAGTTTAAAGAAGAAAAAATAAGGAATGTATAGTATCACGTCCGTTCCACGCCGTGGATGCTTAAGTAGTCGGACATAATTATTCGGATGTTAAGACAGAGAATATTTTTTGATTGATTTGGCTCCCGAGCAAAGCATCGGGACAAGTTTTGAAAACCGCCAATATCCTACGGTCTTTAAGTATTTTCAAAGTGAAATCAAACAGAAAATTGTCCTGTACTAACGTTTGAATAATTGTGTCCTGTTACTTAAGTACGTGACTCTATTTGTATGGGCATTTTGAGAGAATATTTTTCGTGTATTTTGGTGGTTTTTAGAGCCAAATTAGACAAAAAATATCCTCTGTTTTTATTCCGAAATAAATAAGATAACCTACTTATTTGCTTCTGAATCAAAAAAATCCCGAACTGTCAAATTGATAATTCGGGATTTTCATTTTCTCAAAGATTTATCTTACACCGTTTGTTCTTCGTGTATACCTTCGCCTACTTCTTCTACTAATTTTGCATTGAAAGCTGGCAAATCATCTGGATTACGAGAAGTAACCAAACCTGAGTCTGTGACCACTTCTTCGTCTACCCAACTTGCACCTGCATTTATTAAGTCTCTTTTAATGGAGTTATAAGAAGTCATTTTACGACCTTTGACCACTTCTGCTTCGATTAGCAATTGGGGTGCATGACAGATTGCTGCCACTGGTTTTCCCTGCTCAAAAAATGCTCGAATAAACTCAACTGCATCTTCATTTTGGCGCAAAGTGTCGGGATTAATCACACCTCCAGGCAATAATAAAGCATCATAATCATCCGCATTTGCTTCCGATACTTTTTTGTCTACTTTCATATAAAGCCCCCAATTATCTGAGTTCCAAGCTCTAATAGAGGCATTTTTTCCTTTTACAGGAGCGATAATGTGAGTGCGTGCACCATGTTTTTCAAGTTCGTTTTTAGGAGATGTTAATTCAACTTGTTCAAATCCATTTGTAGCTAAAATAGCTACTTTTTTTCCTTCTAATTTCAAATCCATTTTTATAATCTTTTTGGTTAAATATGTGCAAGTAGATATTATTGTATTTTATAAAAGACAGATAATATATTCTCCTAGCTATAAAGTTTGGCTTTCTATCTTGTTCGCTTTAATTGCAAATAATTTATTTGTAACCATTGATAGTCAGTAGTTTAAGGTTAATTGTATTTTTAATGACTTAAAAAATAAATATATAAAAAGGACTGAACATCTGACAGTAATGTCCGTTTTAGCGATGTAAGAAAGCAAATTAGAGTATTTTATTACATAACCAAAAAGATTAAAAAAATGAAAAATTCAGAAATAGTTGATATTTTAAATAACCTTATCGCGAAGTCTTACGATGCAGAAGAAGGCTACAAGACAGTAGGCGCAAGTACCGAAAATCCAGATTTAAAAGCATTATTATATGCTCGCTCACAACAGCGTTATGATTTTGGACACGAATTAAAGCCAGAAATTAAACGCTTGGGTGGTGAAGTCAAAAAAGGAACGACTCTGTTAGCTGATGTACACCGCGCATGGATTGATTTGAAAACATTGGTTGCATCAAATGATGAGCAGGCGATTTTGGAGGAAGTAAAGAGGGGAGAGGAGAATGCACTAGAAGAGTATGATGCTGCTATTGAAAAATTGAGCGGTTTTGAGCATGCATTTAATGTAGTGAGTAGCCAGCGTGCAAAAATTGCGATATCGTTGGCTGATACAAATGTGCGTTTGAGTCTTTATCAAGAAGCATAATTTATAAAACACTTACTTTATGAAAAATCCCGATTTTCAACAAAGAAAATCGGGATTTTTTGTTATTTTTTTATCCGCCTAATCAATCCTTCTTGCACCACAGAACTCACCAAGACTCCATTTCTATCAAAAACATTTCCTCTCGAAAATCCGCGCGAACCCGAAGCACTCGGACTATCTGTCGCATACAATAACCAGTCATCTATCCGAAAGTCCCGATGAAAATACATCGCATGGTCTAAACTCGCAAAGAAAATTTCATTCGTATCCACCACATCTAAATGCGGCAAAACTGCCGTTCCCAGTAAATTGTAATCTGAAGCATAAGCCAAGATTTGATGTTGCATAGGCAGGTCTAAATCTGCTTTCCCTCGCGAGCGCATCCATGTATGGCGATAAGGTTGCCCTTTTGTATTGGGGCGATGCTTTTCTACGGGACGAAATTCAATCGCATTTGGATGTATGGAAGTCAAACGCCGATAAAGACCTGGATTGGTCTTTTTTAGCCCCTTTAATTGCTCAATATCACTTAACAAAGACTCTGGTGGCAGTACGTTGGGCATATCAATTTGGTGGTCAAATCCATCTTGTTTGAGTTGAAAAGAAGCCGCCATATTAAAAATAGCACGTCCTTTTTGGATAGCGACCACACGCCGCGTCGTAAAGCTTCCTCCGTCTCGAATAGTATCGACTTCATAAACAATAGGCACGTCAATATCACCTGCCAAAATAAAATAGCCGTGCATCGAGTGACAAATCCTATCGTCAGGCACCGTCTGGTAAGCCGCGTGCAGGGCTTGCCCCAATACCTGCCCTCCAAACACCCGTTTCCAGGGCGTCTTATAGTTTTGACCCCGAAAAATGCGGTTGTCTATTTTTTCTAAAGTGAGGAGTGAAATGAGTTCTTCTATTGTTTCCATTTAGGAAATTTTGAATGATGAAATTTTGAGTGCTATTCTATTTTGCAGTGTGAAGATATGAAAAAGCGTGATTATGATATTGATTTGAGAGTCTTTCATTTTGTAATAGAATCAAATTTGGATTTGTTCTAAAATTCGGTAGAATTTCTCTATTATTGTTGAATAAAAAAAATAAAAATTACCAATATGAATCTCAAAGTAGGATTATTAGGCGGAGGCTCTTGGGGCACGACAGTCGCATCATTAACGGCACGCAACTGTCCGACGACTCTATGGGCGCGTAGCCAAGCCACTGTCGATGACATCAATAATAATCGCCGAAATGAGAAATACCTTCCAGGTGCTATTTTGCCCAAAACTTTAAAGGCGGCGAATACGATTGAGGAAACAGTTAAAGATGCAGATGTTATCATCATGGGAATTCCAGCGCAGCACTTTCGCTCTGTTTTGCAAAAAGCACGTCCATTTATTCGTCCTTGGGTTCCTATTGTCAGTCTATCGAAAGGATTAGAAAAGGGGACAAAGATGCGTATGACACAGATTATCGAAGAAGAAATGCCAGGGCATCCAGCGGGCGTATTAACTGGACCTAATCTGGCAAAAGAAATTTCAAAAGGTCAGGCTGCTGCGGGTGTTATTGCCATGGTTGACGATACGATTGCTACTAAATTACAAGGAGTTTTTAGCACTGGATTATTCCGGGTGTATACCAATGACGATGTCGTCGGTTGTGAGCTAGGAGGAGCTTTAAAAAACATTATCGCGATAGCTACAGGAATGGGCGACGGCGCGAATGCTGGAGACAATACCAAGGCGGCAGTTATTACACGTGGTTTGGCGGAGTTAACCAGATTGGGTGTTGCTATGGGCGGAAAACCATTGACTTTTGCTGGTTTGGCAGGAATGGGAGATTTGGTTGCCACTTGTAGCAGTAGTACGAGTCGCAATAGAACGGTTGGTTTTCAACTAGGAAAAGGGCGTAAATTGGACGAAATAATCAAGGAGATGAAAGAGGTTGCTGAAGGTGTGAAAACCACAGAAGTGGTGATTGAATTAGCAAAAGAATATGGTGTAGAAATGCCAATAGCGACAGAGGTTTATAAGGTTTTGTATGAAGGTAATACTGTCCAAGATGCTTTTAGAGGACTGATACGTCAGGAGGTTGGCGCGGAGTCTGAACCAGGATAGGGATGAATTACGATGTACGAATTACGAATTACGATGTACGACTGCTTTGACTTTTACAATACTTTGATTGGAGTTTGGACAGAATATATTAGAAGTCAGACTCAAAATATGCAAGATAATTACAATTGTTTTGGTAAAAAAAGCTCAAAAGATGGTTTTACTATATTTCGATTGTTTTATCTAACGTCTAACACACTTTGAGAACTTATTTTAAATAAATGCCGATAGAATTATACACGCTTATTCCAATTTTCTTTTTCATTGCTCTTTTTTACGCGGCTGCGGGATTTGGTGGCGGGTCAAGTTACTTAGCTATTTTAGCATTGTTTTCTTTTGAATTTACGACCATTCGCCTCATTGCTTTGCTATGCAATATCACTGTTGTCAGTGGGTCTGTTTATATCTTTTATAAAAACGGGTATTTAAGGCTAAAGCGGATTTTACCTCTCATTATTTTGAGCGTTCCTTTTGCTTATCTCGGGGGAAGAATGAAGATAAGTCAGGAATTTTTCTTTATCATATTGGGCTTTACGCTGTTGACTGCGGCTATTCTAATGTTGTTATCTAAGCCTGTACAGTCAAAAAAATTACCTGTCTATGCAAATGCAATAATCGGAAGCGGAATTGGATTTTTATCAGGAATAGTTGGTATTGGAGGGGGGATATTTTTGTCTCCATTATTATACCTATCTCGCTGGGGTACAGCGAAGACTATCGCCGCTTGTACGGCTCTTTTCATTTTTGTGAATTCCATTGCAGGGCTGATTGGTCAAGTGATGACGAATGGTTTTCCTGTAGATTTTTCTTTTGCAGGGTGGTTGCTTGCTGCTGTATTTTTAGGTGGTCAGATTGGTGTTCGCTTGACAGCTTTTCGCTTGAATCCTGTGGTTGTCAAGCGGATTACTGCTGTTTTGATTTTGTTGGTTGCCGTACGGATATTGTGGAGGAGTCTGTTGTAGAGGGCACTTTTAGGTTGCGGTCTTCGTGGCTAGTCCACAGATTTCATCTGTGGTTATTCATGTTCAACTACTCCGTAGTTGGCAAAGAAATCCTAGCCAACTACGGAGTAGTTGAACATGAATAACCCCGTATGAAATGCGGGGAGAGTCAGGAGAGTCAGGAGCGGTCAGGAGAGTCCAGAGTAGTCCAGAGAGGTGAGAGAAAGTCATCCCTTCACTCAAAAACATACTTCAAGTCATACTCAATCTCATTTTCCTCCAACAAACGAATAAACTCTTCCTCAAAATTTTCCTTCTTTCTGTGGTGTTCCTCTTGATTTTTGATGTACTCAATCAGGTTGAATTTGGCACCAGGACTATAAGTGAAAGCACCATATCCTATTTGCCAACCCTCGAAATCGGGGAAAATACCAGTTTCTTTTATCATCTCAGAACTACTCAATTTCAAATCTTTTATGAGCATAGAAAGCGGTATCATAGGATGCAAGTCAATCAAAATATGCAAGTGGTCTTCCACGCCATTGATGCGATAAACATGGCATTTTTTATTAACCAAAATGCCATTGAGATGCGCATAAAGTCTTCTTCGAGTTGACTTGAGCATGCAAGGATTTCGGTGTTTAGTAGAATAAACAATCTGATAGAGAATGGAGGTGTATCGTGGCATTGTGTAGTTTTATAGAAAATGGTTATTAGATTAAGATTTCATTTATTTTTAAAAATTAAGTTTAAAATTTTGCGAAAAACATTATTTCGGAATAAAAAAATGCAAATATACTGTAAGTAATCAAATGCCGAAACAAGGATAATTTAGATTGATAAGTCTTCATCTAATTTACTAAATTTGTGGCAGAGCAGATAAAACGCTTTTTCAAAAATAGAAAATAAAGCTTGAAGGAAATAGAAAACATAATCCAACGCTATGAGAATATTGACTTCTCAAAAGAAAAAACAGCACTCGGCACACTCGTCAAAGTAGAAGGCTCTGCCTATCGCCGTATCGGTGCTCGGATGTATGTCAGCGACAATGGAAACTGGGTCGGTGGCATCAGCGGAGGTTGCTTAGAAGGGGATGCTTTGAAACGGGCCAAAATAGCGATATTAAAAAATGAAAGCTCCATAGTCGTTTACGACACGACAGAAGACGACCCGCACCAAATTGGTGTTGGATTGGGGTGTAATGGACGCATTGAGGTTTTATTTACACCAATTGACTCTAATGACGACAATAATCAAATTGAGTTTCTAAAAAATATCACTAATAGGAGAGAGGCGACTATTTTGCTACAAGTGTTGAGCATACAAGACGGAAATAAGAATATGCTGGGTAAATTTTACGCTCGCGAAAACCTCTCAGACTTAGCCAAAGAAATTGATATCGCCCAAGACGAAATCTTACAAAAAATCGCGACCGTCATTCATCGCCGAAAATCTCGCGTTTATACCTTCAAAAATGAAAAAGGCGCACAATACGAGATTTTAGTAGAACTTATTCGCCCCAAAATCAAACTTGTCTGTATCGGCGATAATTATGACGTCAATGCATTTATGGGCATTGCCAACGAATTAGGCTGGGAAATCCACGTCGCAGGCAAACCTCGAAAATTTAGTAAAATCATTCATAGGTATGCAGAAAAGACTTACTCTCTAGAGGAAGCCGTAAACATCGAATTTGACGATTACACAGCCGTCGTTATGATGTCACATGACTATAAAACTGATTTTAATTTACTAAAGAAATATCTCACCAAAGAAATTCCCTATATTGGGATGCTTGGACCTAAAAAGCGGTTTTTGAAGATGCAAGAGGACTTAAATGACGCAGGCGAGATAATTGATTTAGACAAACTCCCAAACCTTTTTGCTCCCGTAGGCATTGATATAGGAGCAGAGAGTCCCGAAGAAATAGCCTTATCTGTGGCAGGCGAAATTATAGCCGTTTTTAGAAAAAGAAATGCAGGTTTTTTGAAAAACAGAGCAGGTTCTATACACGAGAGATTGTAAGAAAATATGAGCAAAACAAATCAAAATATACTCAAAGACCGTCATGGTCGCATGCTCAATTATCTGCGTTTGGCAGTGACTGACCGCTGCAATTTACGCTGTTTTTATTGCATGCCCGAAGAAGGTATTCAATTCACTGACCGTGAAAATCTACTGTCATACGAAGAAATGTTGCGCTTGCTCCGCATCACAGCGAGTATGGGCGTCAATAAGGTGCGCATAACTGGCGGCGAGCCATTTGTTCGTAAAAACATGGTCGATTTTATGCACAATGTCTCCCGTCTAGAAGGCATTGATACCTTAAATCTGACAACGAATGGCACAATGTCCGCCGACATCGTACCTGAGCTAAAAAAAATGGGGATAAAGTCTGTCAATCTCAGCTTGGATTCCCTTGACCGCGACCGATTTTTTGAGATTACCCGCCGCGACTTATTTGATAAAGTGATGCAAACCTTAGACAAGTTACTCGAATACAACATCCAAGTCAAAATCAATGCGGTCGTCATGGACGGCAGAAATATAGAAGACCTCATACCTCTAGTGCAACTCACTAAAAATCAACCGATTAATGTACGATTTATTGAAGAAATGCCTTTTAATGGAACAGGTCGGCAGTACGAAGAATTCAAGTGGAATCACAAAGCAATAGAACAGTATCTCCGTGATAATTTACCCGAAATGACTGCCTTGCCTTTCATTCCGACAGCAACTGCCAATGAGTTTAACATCAAAGGACACCAAGGCAAAGTTGGTATAATTGCAGCTTATACACGCTCCTTTTGCGGAACTTGCAATCGTCTCCGCGTTACACCTCAAGGTACACTCAAGACCTGTTTGTATGACAATGGCGTCTTTAATATAAAAGATTTTCTGCGTGCAGGCGCAACAGATGACGAGATGAGAAAATTGTTTCAAGAAGCAGTTGCAGGAAAAGCCAAAGACGGTTTTGAAGCCGAAGCAAAACGCGGAAAAGTATTTGAAAGTATGACCAGCATAGGTGGTTAAATCGGCTTTTCAACTCGACCCGTAACTCAGTTTTCCAAGCTGAGAAGCCCGTAAATCGGCTTTCCAAGCCGATAAAAACAAGACAATGACAAAGATAGATATAAAAATCTTCCACGAAGACTTCAGCTCCGCACCTGCCGAAGCTTTTGTCACAAACGCCAAATCAGGCGGTATCGTCACCTTCGTAGGCACTGTGAGGAAATACACCAAAGACAAAGAAGTCCTTCGCTTAGAATTTGAATCTTATGAGCCTATGGCAATTAAGGAAATGACGAAAATAGCCAAGCAAATATTAATAAAATATCCCGCAGAAAAAGTCGCCATACACCATAGAGTAGGGACATTGGGTATTGGAGGAATTGCAGTCGTCATCGCGGTTTCTTGTCCACATCGAGCAGATGCATTTGCAGCTTGTCAATATGCTATTGATACTTTAAAAGAGAGTGTGCCTATCTGGAAAAAAGAAATATTTACAGACGGTGAAGTATGGGTGTCTGCGCATCCCTGAATTAGAAATTTTAATGTTATAAAACAAAAGGAGCTACAGTAATTGCAGCTCCTTTTTCTATGGAGTTATTCCTATTTTAGAATAGGTGCTTTCAAATATTAGCCGAAAATGTTGAGAGTAAAATGGGTTTGAGATGTTGGAGTACGGGTTTTAGGTTATGGTCTTTTGGTGTTAGGAGTTTTCAGGTTTTTTTCTTGTTTTCAATTGATTTTACTACTGCCCAAACGGACCTTTCAGACAAATTATATCTCTCTGCTAACAATCTAACCGTTTTACTTTTTTTGTAGTCCATAGAAGGTAGAAGTACCTCATATTCACGACAAATAGTGTAATGACGAACAGTAACAGGCTTAATAATATCTTGGTCAATCAAGTACGTAATAATGGTTTTAGGGTCTTCTTTTATATGCGCTTTTTGACAATGTTCGCGATAGCTTTCTAAGGTCTTACCGCAGAATTCATCCAAAAGTTGCTTACGAATGTTCTCCATAATAAATAATTATGTGGTTTTGGGTGTCTCTCGATTTGATAATACAAAGATGCAACTACTGTAGGTCTTTTCCAATATCACAAAAAAGCGATTCTTCCTCAGTTTTTGAAAAAAAAGTAATTTTTTTCTTAATAATTTTTTATTGTAAGTTGTTGATTATGAGTATTTTATAAGTCTGTTTTTTAATTTTTTCAATTTAATTTTTTTCTGGTTTTGTAATAGTTTTTATTTTTTTTGTGAAGTTAGATTCTAAAAAAATGAACAATTTTAAAATGAATTTCTAACATTTATGACAAACTTTAGTAAGAAAGAATACAGGTGATAAATCAAATATTTCCTAATTTTAGCTTTATTATAATTCGAATAGACAAATATAAACTACATGAAAAACCGCAGTGTCGTAAAATTACTTGCCAGTCTTGGTCAGCGGAATATCAACTCCTTAGATTCTTATCTTCACAGCTTTTATGGTAATCAAGAATGTGTTCTGCTCTTTGATACGATTAAAGAGTATGCACCCAAATTTTCTAGCAAAAAAATGCAGGAAGAACTAGTCTGGAAACGCTGTTTCCCTTCTAAAAAATTGACTACTAATCGTATTGATAAATTGTGCTCTACTTTACAAGGGCATGTCAAAGAATTTATGGCTTGGCAGGAAATGAAAGACGATGCAGTTTTGCGCGAAAAGTTATTTTTAAAGGCAGCTAGTCGATATGAATTGAAAGAAGATTTTGAAGATACTCTAGAGAGATTAGTGTCTTTGATAAAGGACGAAAAAAATACCGAAATTTGGAGACATGAAGCGCTTATAGAAGTATATCATCAACAGTATTTTAGTATAAGTTTGATGCGTAAAAAAGATAAAGGCAAACAAGCATTTATAAATGTTATTGAAAACTTAGATACCTTTTATTTGACTTATAGGACTTTACTTGAAGCCGAAAAAAGAAATCGAGAGTATGTTGTAATTGAAGAATTTGAGGAATTTAATTTTGAAGAGATACGCAACTTACTGAAGAATACCCATTCTAAAAGTCAAGCATCTTCACTCATGCAGACATTAGAATTTTTTTCAAATAAGGAATTAAGAAAAGATGCGACACTTTACAATGTGTTAGAAGAGAAAGTTTTTGGTTTGATGCCTAGTTTATATATATCAGACCAAGAAATAATATTAAATTTTTTAGCTGTTGTTGCTAATTATTATTTCAAACAAGGTAAGAATGAATTCTTGCATAAAATTTTTAAGATATTAAAGTACGGTGTAGAGAATGGTTCTTCCATAAAAAATAATTCAATATCTCATATGTTTTTTATTAACGTAATAGATGTTGCTTGTAAGACGAAAGAAATAGAATGGGCTGAAATTTTTTGTAAAAATTATCAACATTTTTTATCTAAAGAAGTAAAAGCAGAAACTGTACGATTGTCTGAAGGTTGTATTGCATATGTGAAAAAAGATTTTCAAAAAGCGCAGCGTATTTTAGAAGGGAGAGGGTTTAATATTTATGGGCATAACGCAAGAAGCCGTTGGACATTAATTATGATGTACTATGATACAGGAAATGATAAATTGTTGAATGAATGTGAGGCTTTTGCTCAGGTGCTTTACCGAGAAAAATTATACACTGAAACGGGGAAAAGAGGGAGGCTTAATTTTTTAAAAGCAATAGATATGTTAAGAAATCCCAACGTAAATAAAAAAGATATAATGACTTTTATTGAAACATGTAAATTTATTAGTCAGAAAATGTGGCTAGACGAAAAAATAAAGGAAAGAAAATTTTAATAAAACTTTGTTTACAGTGTATTAAT
>CALDUB010000268.1 GCA_937923465.1 uncultured Saprospiraceae bacterium | reverse complement strand
GTGGCACTGCCACCAATAAAAAGATAAATTTCAGTTGCGCCTTTATTTACCGCATCGGCTATCATTTCTCCTGTTCCGTAAGTCGTTGTGTGCATGCAGTTTCGTTCATCAGCTCGGAGTAATGCCAAACCAGATGCTGACGCCATTTCAATATAAGCGGTGTTATTCGCACGCAGATATTGAGTCTGAATAGGACGAAACAAAGGGTCTTTAACCTCAAGAAGAACTAGCTCACAGTCTAAATAATTACTCAATACTGCCAAAGAACCATCACCGCCGTCTGCCAATGGTTTAATCAGAATATTAAGCTCAGACTTTGATTTATTCAAACCCAAACTTAATGCATCGCAAACGCCTTGCGCACTTAATGAGCCTTTAAATTTATCCGGTGCTAAAAGGATTTTCATGGTTTATTATTCTAAAAAAACATATCAATATTCATACTCAAAATGACAATAAATATGAAAAAACCAACTAAAATAATAGTTTTCGTCCAGTCTACCTCCCATGAAAAATTGAGCGTAGACGCAGGTTCGTCTGTATCTTTTTGAGGAAGAAGTAAACTGGCTACATAGCCAACTAATAAAGTTGTTAATGCTCCTGTCACATTCCACCAAAACCAGAAAATATCTGGTACAAAAAGCCAGAGATAGACATTAATCGCCACACCTGCAATGATACCAAGATTAGCTCCCCTTCCGTTAATACTTTTAATGCCAATTGCCGCTATAAATGTAGCTAAGATAGGTCCATAAAATACTGAACCGACTTTATTAATTGCTTCAATAACCGTATCTGCGATGTCTCCAGTAAAAAATGCCAAAACGATACATGCTACTCCCCAAAACAAAGCAGTCAATTTAGAATAACGGATATATTCTTTGTCGCTTAATTGTTTATCTCTATTGAAAAAATCCTCCGTTGTCGCAGCACTCAAAGAGTTAATCGCAGAACTTAAAGATGACATGGCAGCAGAAAAAATCGCGACCATCAAAATACCAATAACGCCATTAGGAAGGTATTCTCGAATAAAAATTGGCATCATCAAATCAGGACGGTCAGCAGGAACCATTGCCTGAAAGCTCGGCTGTGTACTCACCAAGGTACCAATCACTAATCCCATTACGCAGTAAAGAAGCGTTATTGGAAACCGCATCAAACCATTGCTTAGTAGCGTCGCTTTGACAGTACCTTCATCTTTAGCAGAGAAAAGTCGTTGTACCTGGCTTTGGTCAGTGCCGTAATAAGATGTGTATAAAAATAAACCACCAAAGAGCATCGGAAAGAAACCAAATTCATCTCCTTTTTTCAAGCCCATGGAGCCAAAATCAACCGCTTCGAGCCTACTTCTATCCAAATTTTCTACAAAAACATCCCAACCGCCTAAATGATGTAAACCAGCAATCAGACAAATCACAATACCCGATAATAAGATTATCATCTGCACAACATCCCCATAAACAACAGCTTTCATACCGCCCTGATAAGAATAAATCAGCGTTACTACACCAATAATCAAAATAGTCTGCCACATAGGAATGTCCATAACGGAGGTCAAAATCAAAGCGACTGCGTAAACCATGACGCCCGTCCCAAAAGCCCGGCTGATTTGAAAAACAGCACTCAAAAGTACCCGTGTAGAAGCTCCAAACCTCTTTTCCAAATAAGAATAGACACTCACGATACCCGCCTTATACATCGGTGGTATTAAGAATAACATCAGAAATAACATAGCCAATGGCACTGCAAATTCATAGGTCAGCCACTGCAAACCGCCACCTACTTTTAATCCGACAAAAGCTGGTGCTGAGATAAAACTAATAGCCGAAAGTTGTGTCGCCACCGTACTCATGGACAAAGAAGCCCAACCGAAACTTTTGCCTCCCAGGTGGTAATCTTCTCCGTTTTCAGAGGGTTTGAAGAGTCTGCCGAGCATCAAAAATCCGATGATGTAAACGACGATGATAATGTAATCTAGATAATTCATTGGTTATAAATAAGGTCAATGACGGAAGATGCCGTCCAAGAAAAATTTTCACCGCCGTAGCCTTTATCAATTGTCGCTACGACACTTTTTTGGGATTCAAAGTATTCAGTAAAGCCTAATTTGCTCACTAATTCTAATAAATCTGCCTTTACAATATCAGCGGTAGCCTCATATCCATAAGCTTTTAAACCTTGGTGAACCATCCAGTTCATCTGTGGCCAAATCGGTCCCCGCCAGTACCTTTTAGAGTCAAAAAGAGGACTATCCACATCAAAACTCGGACAGATAAAGTAGTCTCGATGGTGCAAGCTCATCAGATAATCATTAATTTTTTTCGCCTGCTCTTGATTCGGAATTTCTGCAAAGAGTGAGGAAATTCCGCCTATTTCTTTATGTTTTATCTGTTTCTCGCTACGTAAATCGTAGCCAGTAAAACAAGCCAAATCTTCATTCCACAGCTTTTCTTGATACGTCTTTAGACTTTGCTGTTGCCATTCTTCGATTTCTTTCGTATCAATATTTAATTGCGTGCCTAAGTTGATTAAACTTTGATTCGACTTAATTAAAATGGCATTTATCAAACTGTCTTGTACCAAAAAAGGGCTTTCCGCAGCGATGCCTGGACCATCATAAGCATTGACACGTCCTAATTCTAGGAGGTAAACATAGCGGTCATATTGAGCCTGCGTTGGTCTTTCCGAAGGGTCAGAAATGGTATTATCTTTTCGCTGATAGGGGCGCAATTTTGCAGGGTCGATGACAATTCTATCTAAAGACTCATCCCAGAGTGGCGAGTTGTCCCGACCTGACTCCCATGGGTGAAATATAAAAACCAAACCGTCTTTATCTCTATCTCTATATTGATATAAAAAGCGGTGAGAATGGACTATTTTAGGAAAAATAGATTTTGCAAAAGCTAATATCTCTTCGTTTTCGGGATTTTGCTTTACCAATTCTTCTAAGACAAAGCCATGCACGGGAGGCTGTGTAATGCCCGAGGTACGCGGCTTCATCGACGCCCCTGCATTTATTTCTGTTCCCCAAAAATCATAGTTAGGAAAGTAGGTTTTCTCCTTTTCAGAATGAAAAATAATATGAGGAACCATACCGTTTTGCCATTGCCCCGAAAAAAGAGACTCTAGTTCTTCAATTGCAAATTTTTTATTGAAATGCCCGAAACCTAAGCTAACAAATCCAGAGTCCCAGTTCCACTGAAAGGGATACAACTTGCTACATGGAATACTAAATTTCCCTCTGCGGTTGTTCACTAAAATTTGCTGTGCTTCTTTTATTAATTTTTCTTTATTGAATTTCATTAGGGATGATTTGAATAACAAGAGACATAAAATTAACGAGCAAAAAACCTTACCCTTACATTTATAAAATTTCGCTAACTGAACAAAAACAGTATTACATATTGAATTACAAAGCTAATACGGCAAAGTTAATTACTATCGGTTTATATTTTGTTGGATTATTTTTTCCAATAAAAAGACTATATTGTCCAATAAAAATCAATTAGAAGTATTTTACAATAAAATAGTCTACTATTTAGATTAACTCAAAACGAAAATGAAACCTGAATTTGAAAAAATACAAACCGAGCCTTTACATTCTTTTACCCGAAGGACAGTCATTCGACCTAAGCGATTGACCTTAAAAGAAGCTTGGCATTTTCATCCTGAAGTTGAAATTTGTCTGACTGTAAAGAGTGAAGGAAAGAGATTTGTAGGAAATGATATTTCAGATTATCAGAGTGGCGACTTGGTCATGTTTGGAGGGAATTTGCCACATGGATACATTACGCGCAAAAATTCAGAGCAAATTGTTATTCAAATGCGAGAAGATTTTTTGGGTAAGGATTTTTTAGAAAAACCTGAGACTATTCCAATAAAAGAACTTTTTGAAAAGGCTAAACGAGGACTTCTGTTTTTTGGGGAGACAGAAAAACAAGCCAAACAATTGATAAAAAAGGTAATGGAGGCAGAGGATTTTTTAAAGGTCTTAGCTTTATTAGAGTTGTTAAATTTATTGGCGCATTCCGATGAAAAAGAATATATCGTCACTGACGGATTTCATCCTAAAACGGGTCTAATAGAACTGGAACGGGTACAAATAGTCTATGATTACATTCTCGAAAACTATCAAGAAGGTGTTTCTTTAGCAGAGGCCTCGCGCCTTATTTCGATGACAAAATCTTCTTTTTGTAAATTTTTGAAAAAACATGCCAAAAAGACATTCTCAGAAATAGTCAACGAGATTAGAATTTCTCATGCTTGTGATTTAATGATTAAAACCAATAAGAAAATATCAACTATTGCATTTGAAAGCGGTTATAATGACACCTCTTATTTTAGTCGTACTTTCAAAAAAATCATTAAAGTTAGTCCTAAAGAGTTTATGGAGCGTTATAGCTAAAAAACGATAGATTTCCTTTGAATTCCATTCTCAAAACACCACTTTTGCATTCTTTCCAATCATAAAATCATCAACTCTTGTTAGACAAAAAAATTATTATAATCGGTGCAGGACTAGCGGGTTTAACGGCTGCTTATTTCTTAAAAAAAGAAGGTATTTCTGCGACTATTTTAGAGGCGCGCCCGCGTGTCGGTGGTCGTATTCATACGCTTTATAAAGAAAGTGAAGCGCCAATAGAAAGAGGCGCAACTTGGTTGGGCAAGAAGCATTCGCATCTTTTGACACTCTTAAAAGAGTTAAAAATTGATATTTTCATTCAGCATTTGGGAAAGTTTGCGGTGTATGAACCAAGTTCTTTAAGTCATCCTCAAGTTGTACAATTACCACCGAATAACGACCCCAGTTTTCGGATAAAGGGAGGGAGTTCTAATCTGATAAATACTTTAAAAAGCTATTTGGACGAAGAACAAATTCAGCTCAGACAAGTCGTAGAATCTATTGAAAATCAAGGCAAAAATGTATGCGTTAAAACCAACAAAGGAGACTTTTATGCAGATGCAGTCATTACAACTTTACCGCCTTTTTTACTGACAAAAACGATTAAATTCGCTCCTATTCTACCCGCCGATTTCACTACAACTTCAACGAATACACACACTTGGATGGGTGACTCAATTAAGGTCGGTTTGACTTTCAAAAAAGCATTTTGGTTGGAAGGTCAGACGAGTGGGACGATAATGAGTAATGTCGGTCCAATTCCTGAGATGTACGACCAATCTGATTTTGAGAAAAAGCATTTTGCTTTAGTAGGCTTTATGAACGGTTCATTCTACCCGTTGACGAAAGAGGAACGTAAAGAGATGATAATGAAACAGTTAGAAAAATACTATGGAGAGTTAGCCCATGATTTTTTATCTTATGAGGAGGCGATTTGGCGCAAGGAAGAGTTTACTTTTAAAAACTATGAGAGTCATATCTTACCACATCAAAATAATGGAAATGCGGCTTTTCAAGAGGCCTATTTTGACGGAAAATTATTGATTGCTGGTGCGGAAACGGCAAAGAGTTATCCTGGCTATATGGACGGCGCGGTGCAATCTGCTATTCGGGTAGTCACGGCTGTTCTAAGCGATGTGGAAACTATTTGATTTGCTTTTAAAATGAACTTTTTACCGTATTCAAACGATATAGAAATAAGTAGATAAACAACATTATATCATTAGACTTTTTCTTAAAAAACGGTAAAATGCACAAATCAATTTTCACATTACTGTTAGGTAGTTTGCTTCTCTTGACGAGTTGCAATCGTGCAATTATTCCTCCTGTAGAAAATAAATTGGAAAATGTAGCACTTCAACGGGTTATCTTGTTGATAAAACCAGCCGTTGCTCCAGAGGTTATCGAACCGATGTACAAACAGTACGATTTAAAAGCTAAAAACCAACCAGATGAAAACGAAAATCGCTGGATATATACTTTTGACGGCAGTAAAATAAAAGCCGCAGAATTATTACTTCTATTGATAGAAAATCCAAATGTAGAAGAAGCAAATTTTTATGATTTGACTACGACTTAAAAGTAACTTCTAAATAAAAAACCTTCAATAAGTGACATTTGCACTTATTGAAGGTTTTCTTATTTAGAAGTTTAGGGACTTGAAAATTAATAAGCTACGCAAGATGATGCAGTTAAAAGCAAAAAGAACAAATCAGATGCGTAGATTATTATTTTCCAAGTCCCTTGTCTGAGTTTTACGCCTCAGCCAAAGCTCCTTCATTCACAGTTGCAAAAGCTTGTTCCAAATCAGCAATGATATCATCAATATGCTCAATTCCAACACACAAACGCAATAAATCTTCGCTAATATTTGCAGCAGCTAATTGTTCTGCATTCATCTGACGGTGCGTCGTCGAAGCAGGGTGACAAGCCAAAGATTTTGCATCTCCGATATTCACCAAACGCTTGAACAAACCTAAAGCATCATAGAATTTTTCAGCCACATCAAAACCGCCTTTAATACCAAAAGTCAATAAAGAAGAAGGCTTGCCGTCTGTATATTTATTCGCTAAATCATGGTATTTACTACTCTTCAAACCACCATAACTTACCCAGCTCACTTGCTCGTGTGCTTCCAAATATTTTGCTACTGCGAGTGCATTATCACAGTGTCTTTCCATACGCAAAGACAGCGTTTCTAATCCTTGCATGATTTGCCAAGCCGCCATTGCGGAAATAGCTGCACCTGTATTACGCAAACCAACTACACGCGCACGACCGATAAATGCCGCTGCACCAAATGCTTCTGCAAAAACAGCCCCGTGATAAGAATTATCAGGTGTATTGAAGACAGGAAAGCGCTCTTTGTGCTCTGCCCAAGGAAATTGTCCTGAGTCTACAATTACACCTCCTAAAGTCGTACCGTGACCGCCGATATATTTCGTCAAAGAATGAATAACGATAGCTGCGCCATGCTCAATCGGACGAATAAGTGAAGGTGTTGCCACCGTATTATCGACCATTAAAGGCACACCGTGTTTTTTACCTGCTGCTGCGATAGCTGCGATGTCACAAAGGTTGCCACCAGGGTTTCCGATAGACTCGACATAGAGTGCTTTTGTGTTCTCATCGATGAGTGCTGCCATGTCTTCGGCGTCGGAAGAAGCCGCAAATTTGACCGTAATTCCAAGTCTTGGAAGCATTTCTGAGAAAAGTGTATAAGTACCACCGTAAAGTTGAGGAGCTGCAACGATATTGTCACCAGACTCTGCCACATTAAGGATAGCATAGTTAACTGCCGCGCTACCTGACGCTACTGCCAAAGCTGCTGCGCCACCTTCTAAAGCTGCCATACGTTGCTCTAAAACATCGACAGTCGGATTCATGATACGGCTGTAAATATTACCTGGAACAGCCAAATTAAAGAGGTCCGCGCCGTGTTGTGCGTTGTCAAACTCAAAGGCTACTGTTTGGAAAATTGGAACTGCGACTGACTTTGTCGTCGGGTCGGAAGTGTATCCTGCGTGGATAGCTATTGTTTCTTTTTTCATTCTATTGGATAATTTAGTTTAGAGAAATGAAGTTTTAAAACCCATGAATGAAATATAGAATATAGTCCTTGCTATACATTCATGTTAGAAAAAATGATGTTACAAAGTTAGAGAGATTGCAAATGAGATGCTACTATTTCGGTGATTGAGAAAGGGCTGTTTTGTATTTTATACCTTTTTCAGGAATCGTAATTAGGCGTGGAAAAAAATAGAAGAAAGGAAACTAAATTAAAAGTTAGGATTAAGAATTTCCAGCTTTTTTATGGTTTGACATTAATTACTCAAATGGTGGCTTTCCTTACGGACAAGTGAGTCAAATGTAGTCAACTTACCTGTCAGTATGGAATGGAAGCACAATGTTTTGTAGTTGCAAAGAATGTATGATAGAAAAGCGGATTTGGCGGATAATGCGGATTCGGGCGGATTCATAATTTTTGATGCAATAAAATCCGCCCTAATCCGCCAAATCCGTATCATCTGCTTATCTATCATGTCTTCTTAGAAGCTGAATTAACAAACAAATTCGTGCTATGAAAAAATTAACGCAGAGGTAGGTGGGGAGATGCGGAGAAGAATAACAATCAATGCTGAGAAAACTCTGCGTCTCTGCACCTCTGCGTTGAAAAATTATTTGGTACAAGTCTGTTTGTCAATACAAGTAGCGCTTAGAAAATCATAAAGAGTCAATTTTCATTCACCCAACCACTCTAAAACAATAGGATAAATCTCCTCACGCGCACTACTCGAATGCAGTATTCGCCCATGATTATAATCTTCTTTATAGCCTCTTTCTTTACCACAGACGAGCAGTTTATTATGAGAATTACTAAAGGCATTTAAGAATTGCTCACAACCAGATTTGGGTGCGATGAAAGTATCTCCCAGACCACAAATAGATAGAATTGGGATATTTATGTCTTGCATGTTTTCTCGGTAATCAAAACCGTCTTCTCCAATAAATTCTTTTGAAAGATTCCAATTAAACCACTGTTTCATTAAGTGATAAGGCTCATCCTCAGGGCTACCCAACAGCTTGGAAGGTATAAAACCTAGAATAGAAGCCAGCCATTTACCTAATTGAATTTTGAGATACTGACCTGTAGAATTTACAGCACCAAATGACTGACAAGCGAAAAGACTTATCTTATTTATTTTTGAACGATATTGAGGATATTCGATTAATGTCATCGTCAAACAAATCCCACCGCCGCTGTGCGTGATGCAGTCTATCTTTTGTATTTTTTGAACATCAAACAGATAATCAAAAGCAATTTTAATATCTTCTTTTGCTATTGTTTCAAAGTTGAATTTAGAATTTATTCTTGAGCTGTCGCCATGATTGCGCCATTCCATTATCCAGCAAGTATATCCCTTTTCAACTAAGAAATCAGCTATCCCCATGCATACTTTCCGATTGGAAAATGTGCCATGTGTGAGAAATATATTAAGGTTGGTATCACTCACTTCATTAGAGATTTTCCAAAGAGCAATGTGTTCGTCTACTCCAATGTCTAACTTTATGAGTTCTTCATTTCTCATTATTTATTTTTAGTTCAAAAAAAATCGCAAGTAAGTGCAACAGCACAAACTTACGATTTTAAAAATAACATATACGTTTAGATTTAGACGTTAGACTCAAACACACACAAAATAACCGCAATCGTTTTGCGTCAATAATCAAAAGTTTAAATGGATGACTTTCACCGTATATTGATTTTTTTGTCTAAAATCTAAAGTCTAATTTAAATAATCAGATGATAAAAGCCTTCTTTTACTTCACAATAATCTTCCCATTCACCAATAATTTATCGGCATCTAAAAAGCGAAAAAGATAAGTTCCTGCTGGAAGGTTTTCGCGGTTTAATTCATATTGATTTCCTGAGAAGGAATCTTGTTTTACTAGTCTTCCGAAGATATCGTATAGCTCGATAGTTCCCTCATTTACATCTACACCTTTTAGCGAGAATGTTGCTTTAGAATGAAACGGATTTGGAGCAACGATTAAGTCTAAATTCGGAACAAAGACTTCATTCGTTTCACTGATAATAAAGTTCGTGCCAAGCGTATGAAAAACGGTATTTGTAATAATTTCTTCATTGAAATCAAAGTAAATCTCCGCCGTATTCTCAATTATCATACCTAATTGATTATCAGGCTTTTGATGTGCTCTAAATTGTACAAACCCATGTGATGCCACTTCATTTACATTGCTGTCTGGCA
>CALDUB010000267.1 GCA_937923465.1 uncultured Saprospiraceae bacterium | reverse complement strand
CTTAATTGCTGGAAATATTTCCCTCTAAAAAATGATTGACGACAAATTAGAAAACCTCACTTCATTGTCAATCAATCACAAAATTAACCAGCACCATGAAAAATAGAAGAACCTTTTTTAAGCAAACCAGTATCTTAACAGCAGGAGCTATTGCCGCTCCTTTGCTAAATCTAAACGCAAGAACACCGACCGTATCGGACGAAAGTATTTATCTCATTGGGCCACAAAAAGGCTACAGTCCTCACGTTGGTTCGTTACTATCTATGATGACGATGATGCGCGCATGGGTAGTCAATCAAGTAGAAGACTTAACGGTAAAAGAATTAGATTTTCAGTTAGATGATAAGTCAAATTCTATCGGAGCGATGTTGATGCATCTCGCCTCTACCGAAAGATATTACCAACTAAACACTTTTGAAGATATGGAGTGGGGCGCATGGGAAGATGATGAGAAAATCATGTCTGAGTGGCAAGTAGGAATGGCTTTAGGAGAGAACGCACGAAAAGAAATTAAGGGAAATAAAATTGATTTTTATCTCAAGAAATTGGAAGAAGTACGCGAAGCAACGAAGAAAGGATTCGCGGAAAGAGATGATGAATGGTTAATGAAATCCGCCCCTTTTTTCGGTGATGAACCGACGAATAATTATTGTAAATGGTTTCACGTTTGTGAGCATGAGTCAAATCATAATGGGCAGATTAAATTTTTGAAGAAGAGGTTTAAATGATTTCTATAAAAACGAAGAAGAGCCGAACGCATTATTGCATTCGGCTCTCTTTCGTTAACTCTACAACTGCCTCAAAACCGTAGGGTCTTGAATCTTTCCGTCCTCTGCCAGCAACAACATCTTAGACAAAATCTCCGAAGTCTTCGGGTCATCATCCGCAAAAGGTAAAAATATTCGCCCGCGATGCGATGAATGCACAGGCAAAATAGACAAATACCCACCAGGCATCTTGTGGACAACACCACTACCTAAATGCACCGAATAATTACCCAATGTTCCCTTAATCGTAATATGACTGCCTTTGAGACTAACATTTTTAAAGCCCAGTAGCATTGCAGTCTCTTCTGCCATGACCGTCCGCATCTCAATCGTCGAATGACTCGCCTCGGGGTCAACGCCACCTGCATGAGCCACACTGACCACCAAATCAATGTCACGCATCACTTCACTAAAAATAAGCGGAGAAAGCTCCTTAAACGGAACTAATTTATGAGTATCTCTATCCGTGAAAGAAACCGTTTCTAAAGTCGGAGACTCCACATCACTCGGTGTAAACCAATCCGCAATCGCAAATAAATTCACAATAAGATTTTCCTTATGGTAAACCTTTCTTAAGCCCGAGTCGGGGTCAACAGTCCAGCCGCGCGTCTTGAGCAATGCAACCGTTTTCTTAACTTGTACCTGATGTCCAGCGTAGCGACGAGAAGTCGTTACTTCTGCTAATTCATCGTGCGTCGGCAGATACAATTCGCGGAAGATTTGCTTGAAAGGCTGCACCCGTTTATTACGGAAACAATCACTTTGTAAATCACTCCAACTGCCCGATTTATGCAAATCTGTACAATGCGCCAAACGCAGTAAAGCCTCTTCGGGCAAAGCAAAAGTATCTTTTTCAGGAATGACTAAATTGCCTTTTTCGTAGTAACCGACCGTCGTTTTATTATCCTCGGAATGCGATAAAACTAATTTCTTTAACTGCGGCGCAACTACAGGATGCTGAAATAAACTATCAATCTCCGAAACTTTAAATTCATCCCCACGACACATTGCTTCTTCTAGTGCTTTTCGCGTGCGGCGATATTGTTCTTTGAGCGTTTTTTGATATTCTTTTAGCTTCAAAACTTCCTTATTCTTACGCAACTTAGCAGGAATAGACTTCAATATTTTACCTGCCTTCGTGACATTCAAATGCGTCATTCCCGTCTCGTCAATCTGCAAAACAATCTCCACATCTTTCTCTACAAAAGGCTTTGATTTTTCTAAGATTTCTTTGGCTTCCAGAGCCTCCATTGCCCAGCTCAAACGGATAGGGTCAGGATAAGCAGCTGTCCGTGCTAAGTTCTCCATTGAAATCTTAACCGCCGCCTTTTCACTCACTTGTCGCTGCGAACCAAACTGCTTACTCTCTTTGAGAAAGCGTTGTAGTATTTTATATCTTTTTAAAATATCCGCTTCTGGATTTCTCTTATTCAGAGGAATTAAACCGAACGCACGGACTTTATCTTGATTACGTTTATCTACAATTTCTTCGATTAATGCTTTGGTTTTGAAATTACTGAGCATCGCATCCGCAAAGATTTGCGCGCGACGATAGCCTGGTCCAGTACTGATATATTTTGCAGCCGTATAGAGTTTTTCCCAACGCGCTTTTTTCAACCCTTGATAGACAGCCTTAAACCATTGCACATCTACCGCGCCGTCAGACAATTCAGTTGGAGAGAGATTTGTATAAGTATTCACGTCAGCTGTCCAACGGTCGTCCGCTTGATAACCGCTTTCTTTAGTATGTGCATGAAACCACCAAACCGCATCTGTCAACTTTTTCCAGCCTAAAAATTCTTGAACCATTGGCAACCACTGAGGAGAATACATAGCTACTTCTAAAATCCGTTGTTCAGATATTTTGGCTTTTTTTATCGCCACAGAGAAGTCCGCAAAAGTCTCTTCTTTTTTAGGATAACAAACCCGTAGTAGATGTGAAAAAGATTCTTTCTTGCTAGTTTGTCCTCCTGAATAAACATATCCTTTTTGCAAATTATCTTTTTTCAAAGCAGACAATATTCCAATCAATCGGTCAATGCCGTAAATACTTTGAAGTTTGGTGACTTGTGGCGTTAATAGCGTTTCTGTATCGCCTCTTTTCAACTCTACATCTAAAATCCGATTGACACATCTAGAGACAATGCGCATGACTTCTTCATCCTTTTGGTATTCAGATTTTTGCTTGCCTTTTGTTGTCAAAGAACGCAAATCATCTAATCCAAACAAAATACTTTCTGTAAAATCATCCTCATGAATAATGCCTTGCTTATAAGCTGCGACATTTAATTCTATTCCCACACGCCAATCTCTACTCCCTCTTTTTTCGTCATATTTAGCCGACTTAAGAAACCAATTAGATAGATGCCAAGCCTTTGCTACTTGCGCCTTGTTCATTTTTTTGACATCTTGTTTCGTCTTGGCAATCCAATAGTTAGCTGGGTTAGAATCTCGCCAAGTATAGTAGTAGTTGTTGTCTTTCTTAAATACTATTTTATCTTCGGGAATGTGTGATAAAAGACTTTCTGTTGTCTTATGCACGAAGTCAATTTGACCTTCAAAAGGATAAACACCACTTAGAGCGCTCACGATATTAATAGCACTCCAGATATCTTGGTATTCTTCCGTTTTATATTGTTTGTGTGGAATATGTGGTTTGAAAAAAGCCTTCAATGGTTTTAAGAAATCCGCTTTTCTGCCATAACTATAGCCCCAAGATGGTCTTGCGAAAATATTGAAAAGCCAAAGTTCTTTTGTCGTAAAATCACTTTCTTTATACCATTTTTCCCAAAGTTCATGTAGCGGAAAATCTTCTAAAAGCTCTCTTGGAGATAAGTCGTGTTTGCTATACTGATGTCTTTGATTGACAGAATTAGCCCCAAGTAATTGCTTTAACATCGTTCTATCCCAGTCTTCTTGCTCGTATTCATGGTTCTCATTTGCTTTTAATAACTGTAAAAGTTCCTCTAGAATACGTGCCAGACGTGTCAAGTCAAAATCATAAGGATGCCGTCCGTCGCCTTCTTTTACATCAGAGATATCACCAGAATTAAAGCAATCCACGGGGGCAGGAGAGACTGTTAATTTTTGAGGGTCATAAAGCCCAAAACCATTCGCTGCATTGTATTCCTCGTTGTCAGGATTGAGATTTGATAGAATAATTAATTCCTTGTCCGAGAGTTTTTTGCGTTGCTTATAAATATTTGCTAACTTTTGGACTTGGTTTGGATTTACCTTGCTTTGATGTAATTGATTCAATAAATCAAGTCCACCCAAACGCTGTTGAATTTTACCAGAACTCAAAAGTCGTTCGGCACTTATAAAGATTTCTTTTTCATTTTGTTTGAACAATAAGCTAAGAACACCTTTTCTTAAATCTGCACTTTTTCGACTCAAAAGACTTTCGACATGGATAGATTCCTCTGGTAGAATTTGTGTGTTTTCCAGTGCTCTGAATCCATAAGTTCTTACCCATTCGCTGCGGTCTGTCAGCACCTTGAAAATGAAGTTTCTAATTTCTGATGAGTACTCTTTTTTCTCATCTGGAAACAAAAAACGGTTAGCCATATCTCTTCTATTGTCCGCCTCCATGCCATCATAAAGAGGCTCAAGAATATGAAAATCAGTATATTCACAGAAGCGAAAAGCTCTATCCATAACTTGGTAGCGCGTCAATGTCCGATGCGTCCAACTGAATATTTTTCCTTCGACAGTATATTCTTTAGCGCCAATGTTTTGCCATAAGTCCACTAACAATTTGAATGTTTTAGCCTTGTTTTCATCAGTAGAGATGATATTCGTAAAAGCGAAAGTTGTTAGGAGTAGATTTTCTTTTTGTATGAAGGGGAGCGCAATTTCTGTCTGTGTCTCAGGTTTTTGGATATGGTTAAGGAAAAATAAAGCTGTCGCTTGTTTTTCTGCTTCTTTGCGCTTTAATACGGTTTTTATTCTTGGAATTGTGTCTTCAATATCAAGACAAGCACTTGCCCATAATGCCATATAGATTTCTAAATTATCCATGCTCTTGAATGCCGCATCGATAGTCTTTGGATTGGATAGGAAATCAAAACCCAATTGCAAACATCGTTTTAGCGTCGCCACTTTCGCACTTTCCCATTCCATGCCACACCAGACATCTAAGGCGCGGACCACTGAACTAAAACGCAATAAATCATTGTCTACGACGACTTTCATCATGTGCATCTGTGCGGAAAGGCTCGTTTCGTCTAGAGACTCTAAAATCGACTGTCGCAGACCTTCTTGTCGTTGTGCAGAGAGTAGAAGTTTTTCAATGATAATATGGTTCTCTTGGTCTTTAGTGAGCAAGAGTGTTTTGATGATAGAACGGCTAATTTTACCAATTTTATCTTTGCCATAAATAGTATTAATTATAACTTGTTTGACGGCTTGTCCTATTTCGTTGTTGGTTTCAATAGCTGCTGCAAAAACGTGTGTTATCGACAATTGCCAATAGGATGATGTATAGCCTGCATATTGAGCATATTCAGGTAAAGTGAAATCATACTTTAGTTCATGAAGTAAATTGGCTATCCAATCCATCTTACGTTTGATAAATAAAACTGGAGAGTTTGGCGCCCGAAAAGAGCGCCGATAATAACCCGTTTGGTAAATCAGACTATTGATGTTTTTCCAAGCAGCAATGATATAAGGACTTAAATCTCCAAAGAGGGCAGGGAGAACACGCTTAAATTCAGTTTCCCAGACACATTTCCCTTCTGTTTCTCCAAAAAACATCAGACGTATCTCTAATTTTCTTTTTTCTTCCTTCTCCGAATTATATTCATCCTCGTCTTGCCTGTATTCTTCCGCTTGGTTGAGGAGTAATAAACCTAATCTATGTTGGTCTCCTTGGAGTTTATTAACGGCATCTAATCTCTTTTTATCAAGGTCTTTAACCTCTTTTGACTTTAGAAATTCTTGTGCTTTTTCGGAAGAAATCATGGTGTAAATAATTTAATTGTTTGTTTTAGGAGCGATTTGAAATCGTAAGATTTCCGTCTGCGCTCTTTTGTGCAAGTATTCTCTGTTAAGCTGCGCTCGAAAATACCGCTGCGCCTTCGTGTTTAATTTATGGTGCTAATCAAAAATAACCGCCAACCAATGCCGTCAAGCGTAAAAGCATTAGTTCTGAACTTTCATTTAACTCAATCTTATCGTCTAGTTTTTCGATTTTTATTCTATCAATAAATACAAAATATAGACCGTCTTCAAACGCTAGTAAGGCTGTTTTAAGAGCATCTTCAAGTAAAACTGTTTTATCATTATAAACTGCGC
>CALDUB010000266.1 GCA_937923465.1 uncultured Saprospiraceae bacterium | reverse complement strand
TCATGTAGCTATTCCAAGTCTTTTAGCGACAGGTGCTGTACATCAGCACTTGATTGCCAAGGGAATACGTCGTACAGTGTCCTTAATCGCTGTCGGCGCAGACATTTTAGAAACACATCATGCCGCCTTGCTATTTAGTTATGGTGCAGATGCCGTTCACCCTTATTTGGCGATTGAAACTATCAATAAATTACAGCCAGAAACAGGTGAATATTCTCCCGAAGAAATCTACATCAAGTCCTTAGAAAAAGGCTTGCTGAAAATCATGTCTAAACTGGGTATTTCCACTATCCAATCTTACAAAGGCGCACAAACTTTTGAAGCATTAGGCTTGCATAAAGAGGTGATTGATGTCTGTTTTACAGAAACAATCTCGCGTATCGGTGGCATGAAATTCAACGACCTACAACGCGAAGCTGAAGCCAAGCACAATGCCGCATTTATCACTCCAAATGTTGATATGTTGGCAGATGTCGGGGCGTATCAATGGAAGCGTAGAGGCGAATATCACCTCTTCAATCCAACGACGGTTCACTTGTTACAACACTCAACGAGTAAGGGCGATTACAAGACTTATAAAAAGTACACAGAAGCGATAAACAAACAAGAAGAAAAGGCGTGTACGCTACGTAGTTTATTCGATTTTACCAAAGTGAATCCAATTCCTGTCGAAGAAGTAGAACCAGTAGAAAACATCCTCAAACGTTTTGCGACGGGTGCGATGTCTTTCGGTTCGATTTCACACGAAGCGCATTCGACTTTAGCCATTGCGATGAATCGTATTGGTGGAAAATCGAATAGTGGGGAAGGAGGAGAAGATGAAATCCGCTTTGCGAAAAAAGAAAATGGAGATTGGGAACGCTCTGCGATTAAGCAGGTTGCATCAGGTCGTTTTGGGGTAACAATTAACTACCTCAACAACGCAGAAGAATTACAAATTAAAGTCGCACAAGGTGCAAAACCTGGAGAGGGTGGACACTTGCCAGGTCATAAAGTAAATCCGTGGATTGCAAGAGTGCGTCACAGTACGCCGGGTGTTGGGTTGATTTCTCCGCCGCCGCACCATGATATTTACTCGATTGAAGACTTAGCGCAGTTGATTTTTGATTTGAAAAATGCCAATGAGAAAGCGCGTATCAGTGTGAAATTGGTAAGTAAAGCGGGCGTTGGTATCATCGCATCGGGTGTCGCGAAAGGACATGCAGACCACATTTTGATTGCAGGTTATGACGGTGGAACGGGTGCATCGCCTTTGAGTTCTATTCGTCACGCAGGTATTCCGTGGGAATTAGGATTGGCAGAAACACACCAGACTTTATTGAAAAATGGCTTACGTGACCGCGTAGTTTTACAGACCGACGGACAAATTCGTACAGGTCGCGATATGGCGATTGCGACGATATTAGGAGCAGAAGAATGGGGAATTGCGACAGCAGCATTAGTTGTCGAAGGTTGTATTTTGATGCGTAAATGTCACTTAAATACTTGCCCTGTAGGTATCGCGACGCAAGACGAAGAACTCAGAAAAGAATTCAAAGGAAAAGTTGAGCACATCGTTAATTTCTTCAATTTCTTAGCACAAGACCTCCGCGAAATCATGGCAGAATTAGGTGTCCGCACCGTCAATGATTTAGTGGGGCAAACGCATTTCTTAAAGCAAAAAGCAAAGCACACGCATTGGAAAGCCAACACGGTTGATTTATCCAATATCCTATACAAAGCGCCTGTGACTTATGAGCAGACAATGTATCAAAGCAAAGCGCAAGACCACGGATTGACAGAGGTTTTAGACCGTCAATTGGTACGCTACGCAAAGTCAGCTTTAGAAGAGCAAGTGAACATTAACAGCATCTTCCCTGTCAAAACAACCGACCGCGCATTAGGGACAATTTTGTCTTCCGAAATCGCGCAACGTTACGGCAGTAAAGGATTGCCAGAAGATGCCATTTCCTTCCGTTTCCGAGGTTCTGCGGGACAGAGTTTTGGAGCATTTGGTGCAAAAGGACTCAATTTTACGCTGGAAGGCGAAGCGAATGATTACTTTGGAAAAGGATTGAGTGGCGCAAAATTAATCTTAGTTCCAGACCGCGATGCAACATTAAAACCAGAAGAAAACATCATCGTCGGAAATGTCGCTCTTTACGGTGCAACTTCTGGTGAGGTCTATATCAGCGGAAAGGCAGGTGAGCGTTTTGGCGTACGTAACTCAGGCGCAACGGCAGTAGTCGAAGGCATCGGAGACAACGGCTGTGAATACATGACAGGCGGAAAAGTACTTATTTTAGGACAAATCGGTAACAATTTCGCAGCAGGAATGTCTGGCGGCGAAGCTTTCCTTTTCAATCCTAAACCAGATGCTTTAGCAAGAATTAACAAGGAAACTATTTTGTTAGAAACGCCTTCGGAAGAAGATTTGGATGGTGTGCGCGAGTTATTGCGGACTTACTTTAGACATACTTCTTCAGCACGTGCATTGCGCATTTTGACGAACTGGGAGCAGATGAAAAATCATTTTGTGAAGGTGATGCCGGTGGAGTATAAACGCGTTTTGAGTGAAATGAAGAAGGAGAAGGAAGTTGAGGAGATTGTAGTATGATTTACGAAGTACGAATTACGAAGTACGACCGTTCTGACTTGGACGGTACTTGTTTTTCTTTGTAACTCGTACAATAGTTTTGAGTCATAACAATCATAATAATCATTCTCAAAAAAGACTAAATCATACTTGGTTTGAGTCTTACTTAGGATTAAGAAAAATAACCAGAATTGCGAAGAGGCACAAGTCACGCCTCGTACTTCGTAATTCGTAATTCGTACTTCAAAATGGGTGCACCAAAAGGTTTTTTAAAATACAATAGAGTATTACCGCAAAAACGCGACGTCAACGAGCGCAAAGCGGACTATAAAGAATTATATATTCCCTTAGCGGAGCAAAAAATAAACGAGCAGGCGGCGCGCTGTATGGACTGCGGGATTCCGTTTTGCCACTCGGGTTGTCCATTGGGTAATTTGATACCTGATTTTAACGATGCAGTGTATAAAGAGGATTGGGAAAATGCGTACGAGATTTTATCATCGACGAATAATTTTCCAGAATTTACGGGGCGCATATGTCCTGCGCCTTGTGAGGCTTCTTGCGTTTTAGGTCTAAGAAAAGACCCTGTGACAATTGAAAATATTGAGAAAAATATCATTGAAACTGCCTTTGAAAATGGCTGGGTGAAGCCAAATGTGCCAGTAGAACGTACAGGTAAATCAGTTGCTGTAGTTGGGAGTGGACCTGCGGGATTAGCGGCGGCAGAGCAATTGAATAAGGCTGGACATCAAGTGACGGTCTTGGAGAGAAATGATAAAATCGGTGGCTTGTTGCGTTATGGTATTCCTGATTTTAAAATGGAAAAACGGGTGATAGACCGTCGTTTGGCAGTTATGGAAGCGGCAGGGATTGAGTTTAAGACGAATGCAAATGTTGGCGTTAATATTTCGACGGATGACTTGCAAGCGGATTATGATGCGGTAGTTTTATGTGGAGGTTCGACGATGCCGCGTGATTTGCCGATAGCGGGGAGAGAATTGAAAGGCGTTCATTTTGCTATGGATTTCTTAGAAGAAAGTAATCGGAATGTGGCGGTTGGTTTGAAAAATAAAGTCGTGATTTCTGCCAAGGGAAAGAATGTTGTCGTCATCGGTGGGGGAGATACGGGCGCGGATTGTGTCGGTACTTCTAATCGTCAAAAGGCGAAATCTGTGACGCAAATTGAGTTGTTAACCAAGCCGCCAGCAGAGCGTGATGTTTCGACTCCTTGGCCATTGTGGCCGATGCAATTACGCACATCTACGAGTCACGAAGAGGGCTGCGACCGTCAATGGTCAATGATGACAAAAGCATTTATCGGCGATAAAAAAGGCAACCTAAAAGCCTTACAATTGGTCGATGTAGAATGGAAAATCAATCCTGAAACGGGACGTTCTGGTTTATCTGAAATTGCAGGTACGGAGCGTGAGATTCCATGCGAAGCCGCATTTTTAGCGATAGGTTTCTTGCATCCACAACATGAAGGTATGTTGACTGATTTGGGTGTAAAATTAGACCGTCGAGGCAATGTGCAAGCGACTAATTATCAGACCTCTAATGCTAAGATTTTCGCTGCGGGCGATATGCGCCGTGGGCAGTCTTTGGTGGTTTGGGCGATGAGTGAGGGGCGCGAGGCTGCGGTGGCGGTTGATGAATATCTCATGGGACGCAAGCAGGTGATTGAGGAGAAGGAGCTCGGGGTGTTTGCTGTTTAAAAAAGAATTTCGTTTTGTTTATTTTGTGAAAATTTGAGCCTCTGACGACTTGTTTCAGAGGCTCTTTTGCATTTTGAGGAATTCGTATTCTTGTAAATTAAAGGTTAAGAATAATTTCCTTTCATCTACACTGGAAAATTCATCCATATCTCGAATAAATTCTTGAATATTCAACTCACCGTCAATCAAAATACAAAATCCCTGCTCTGGATTTAATTTCATTTTTATTTTTTCTGCAAATTTTTCCTTCATAAACTTCTCATTATCAATTATAAACGAATCTCTGTATAATTTAATGAAGGTTTCATTTGCTAAATACTTAGCGAAGTCATAATCTGCATTTTCTTTCAGAAAAGTTTCTAAATTTTCTTTAGTTGGGTAATTTATATGTGGAGGCATGGGATTTTTTAAACCAAAAACAAACATTCTACCTCTACCGAAATATTTACGATAGACTTCTTTTTCTGAGGCAAAGGCTGGTTTTTCCGTTGCAAAGTAATAGCGTCGGACTCGTTCGTCTAAAAAGGTTTTTTTAATGGATGCAATTTTTTTCATTTTGACTTTCCCATCTGCAACTATTGATAAATGAGAAAAATAAGGGCGCAGGAAAATATCCATGGTGTCAGGTATGTAAATTTCTTCTTGATATTCTCCTGATTTGCCTATAAAAATTATACTACTTCTCATTGACCTTCGTGTCCATTTCATAACATTCGTGCGAGGCAATTCAATCGACATTTGATACTGCGGATAAGTTGCAACAATTTCTTTCTTAATCTCTGGCATATTGATAGGAAGCCATAAACTCAAAATAAATGCAGACAAGAGAAATAAAAGAAAGCCTTTCACAACTTTAGATAGAAATTGGGGATAATACTTGAGAACCAAATTCCAAGTACTAAAATAAAATACGACTAAGGTCAATCCCAAAATCGAAAGAGTAATAGGTTCTAAACCATAGTTAAATAACAAATCCCAACCAGAGATTATAGAAATACAGAAGACTACTTCAAGTGCTGTATGTAAAAAACTTGGAAAGAGAATTGTCGAATTGGTAGCGGTATGACGTAATGCTTTTCTTTCACGAATTGAATGACCTCTATCATTAGCCTTAGTGATAAAATTGAGAGTAGAGTTTATCCCATTAATAACAGCGAAACCAGCAAAAATGAAATTGAAAAAAGCATACCACCAAGGATTTATTTCGTAGATTACTGAGTTGTAGTTACCGTAAATCGTGTAAAGTCCACATATCTCCCTCACACAAAAAAAGAAAGCATAACTCAAAATAGAAGTAAAGAGAAACACAAATACAGCCCCAAAAAGAACAGGTTTTTTCAATTGAAAATCCTTTAAATCTCGCCGTATTTTAATTCGTTTTTCCATTGGGTGGTGTTTTGTGTAAATATCGATTTCTTTTTACGGAAGAGCTATTTTTTTCTATAAAACAAGATAGAAAAACTATGAAAAGAGAAAGACAATTTAAAATAACTGTTATTTCTTACTTTTTATCAGCCCGTTCGCTAAAATTTGTAATTGGCTTATCCAATAATACTATACCCACAAATTACAAATTTGCCAAGACTTCGTATAGCATTGCAAATGCTAACGAACGAGATAAATAACGATTATTTGAGATTACGAGTTATGGGATATTTTAGAGAATTAGAATTTCAAAACTACCTACGCCCATCCAAATTCCCCCCACCTTCGTCGAATATTCCACCCCAAACTCTGACCTTTTTAAATACATTGCCGTACAAGAATTCAAAAATATTCGATAATCAAAAATTCAAGATGAAACAATTAACAGTATTCCTAAGCCTACTCCTCTTCGCAACAATCATCACCGCCCAAGAAACAATCGACAGCACCAAAAACATCCCCTTAGAAATCTCAGGCAGCGCAGACGTCTATTACCAATACAACACAAACGGCTTACCTTTAGAGACGACAGCCTACACAGGCGTGCAAAATTCCTTCTCACCAGGCATGGCAAAAGTCGCGATAGCCAAAAGCTTTGGTAAGACCAGTTTTCGCGCAGATGTTGGTTTTGGACCACGTGCGAATTCGGCAAATGGGAGTAATTTTCCGAATTTGCAGCAGCTATTCGTCACTTATTCTCCAAATGAAGATTTGACCTTTACTCTCGGAAATTTCGGGACTTTTGTCGGCTACGAAATGATTGACCCGACCGATAATTTTCATTACAGTTTGTCTTACATGTTTTCTTATGGACCGTTTTTTCATACGGGTGTGAAGGCAGATTATGCGGTTAATGATAAATTGGGTCTCATGGTAGGTCTCTTTAATGACACCGATACAAAGATTGATGTTATCAATAGCAAAAAACACTTTGGGGCGCAGGTTTCTTATGCTTTAGAGGCGGGAGATGTGTATCTGAATTACCTGACAGGAACGGACGGCGTGGATACGGTGACTTTTAATCAGGTGGATTTGACAGCCAGTTTTGACTTGAGTGATAAGTTTTCCTTGGGTCTTAATTCGACTCTTAAAAGCATCTCAGAGGAGAAATCTGATGCTGTAAATTGGTATGGCGCAGCGGTCTATTTAGGCTATGCGGCGACCGATAATTTTTCTATGGGATTGAGAGGGGAATATATTAAAGACGGGACAACTGCTATTTTTGATGCAACTTCTATTGATATACCAGTAGTGAGCGTTTTGGCGACGACTTTGTCTGCTAATATTAAAATTGATAAACTGACTTTGATTCCTGAGTTTAGATTGGATAGTGCGTCTGAGAATATCTTTGTGCAGGCAGGAGATACGCCGGGTTTTAGTTCTGTATCGCCTACTTTTATCTTTGCGGCGGTTTATGGGTTTTAGAAGCTGTTTGAATTTTTTTTTAGACAGGATTAACGGGATTACAGGATTTCCGCTCTGAGGTGTTCCTATTTTGACGTGTTCCCATTTTGACTTATACATAATATTTAAGTCAGAATGGGAGCAAGTTAGAGCGGGTACAAGTCAAAATAGGAATCCTGTAATCTTGTTAATCCTGTCTAAAATTATCACTCCCCAGAAAACTTCACACCCACAAAGAAAGTCCTCGGTAGCCCAGGACCAAACACGAAATTACTATCCCGATTCTTTCCAATATCAAAATTCTCCTGATACGCATTAAAGACATTCTTAACACCACCATAAAATTCAATATTCGTCTGTATTTTCTCAATCGGGAAGTTATAAGCTACCTTCAAACTCACCTCCGAAAACGGGTCAGAGCTAATAATTTCATCCACCTCCTGATTAGGTGCACCCGCAAAATGTGGCACTTTCATTTCTCCCGTATACACATAATTGATGTTCGCATTAAAGCGTTTATTCGGCATAAATGAGACCGTCGCAAAGCCATAATCGCGCGGTGTACGAATGAATTCCGTGATACCTTCCACACCGTCGATATATTCCACAGCGGTATCAAATTCGTTCGTTTGCAACGTAAAACCAGTCTCTATCTGTACTTTTCTATCAAAGTTTGCGCGCAATTCCAAAGTCACACCTTGCACCGTCGCCCCTTGTCCATTCTGCTTTTCGAATACTTCTCCAAATTCATCTTCACCGATAGGCTGTAAATAAAATGCCTGATTAAGTCGCGTACGGAAAGTTTCTAAAGTGAAGCCAGCAATGTAATGTTCTGTCACTTTATCGTAGTTGACAGACGCACCAAAACTCTGTGAAGTCTCAGGTGCTAAATCTGGTGAAAGCTGCACGCGCGAGATACCACCACCCGCAAATGCAATATGCAAATCCGTATCAAATGCCTGTGGCGCACGGAAACCTGTTCCATAATTTAAGCGAAACTGCGTACTATTTTTATACTTATAAAGCAAAGAAGCGCGCGGGCTAAACATCGGTTTGTCAATCAAATTGTGCACATCCATACGTACCCCAGACAGCAAAGTCAAATTGCGCACAATTTCCCAATCAGACTGCAAAAAAGTCCCGAAATCCGTCGTCCTTTGGTCAATCAAATATCGGTAAGCCGCAATCTCATCATAGACATCATCCATGACATATTCGCTTCCAAAGGTCAAGACATTTTGACCATTCATGAAATTATTCAAACGATGATTTAATTGTAAACCACATTGTAGCGTCGTTGTATTTGAAGTGCCATAAGGTGCATTTTCTAAATGATTTTGAATAGCTGCGGGTTCATCGGGAAAAATCCCTGTGTAGTGTTTACGCTTCGTGTTTTGCCAAGCGGCGTAGGTGATAAGGGAAGAATTATCATTGTTAAAATTGATTTGATAATCCAAATTTCCCATCCAAACATTGTGCGTTCTTTCCTCGGATTGTTGCGTGAGATAGGCGGGCTTGTCTACCATTTCACCGCCATAGCGAAATTCATGTAGATTGCTGATACTGAATTCTATCTTTTGATTTTCATTTGGCAAAAAGAAAGCACTCGTACCAATTGAAGTATTTTCGAGCAATGGAACTTCCGAAAAATTATCCTCATTGTGGTCATACAAACCACGTTCACGATGATTCAAAAAGAAAGAAATACCAGAATTTTCAGCATCAGAAACCAAAGTCGCATTTCCACTCAAAACATTATCATGCGTCTGCCCATTGATATTTTGATAGGTATAATTCAATTCATAAGTATCTTTTGTTGGCACTTTTGTAATCACATTTACCGTACCACCGACCGCACTCGAACCATACAAAGACGAACCACCACCACGCACGACTTCGATGCGTTCAATCATATTCACAGGTATCTGTTCCAAACCATAAAGCCCCGTCAAAGGACTAAAAACGGGACGACCATTTATCAATATCTGCGAATATCCACCCGCCAGACCATTCATCCACAACTGCGTATAATTACAAGTTTGACAATTTGTCTCTACGCGCAAACCAGGCTGAAATTTCAAACCTTCCGACAAATTACAAGCCTGTACATCACTCAATGTCTTACTACTCACCACATTTACAATGACAGGAGAATCCGTTTTGCGTTTAAAAGTTTTCGT
>CALDUB010000265.1 GCA_937923465.1 uncultured Saprospiraceae bacterium | reverse complement strand
ATGTTCCTGTTGGCGCGCCTTGTAATGTTTGTGAGGAAGAAAAAGATGTTTATGCTACGATTACGCGTTTGAATACGGACGGGACGGGTATGGAGATTGTGCAAAGTGGCATTAGAAATACGGTTGGTTTTACTTGGCATCCTGAGACGAAAGATTTATGGTTTACAGATAATGGACGCGATATGATGGGCGACGATATTCCTGCTTGTGAATTAAATCATGCAACGGCAGACGGAATGCATTTTGGTTTCCCTTATTGTCATCAAGGCGATTTGCCTGACCCAAAATTTGGAGAAGGGAAAAATTGCGCGGATTATACAGCGCCTGTACAAAAATTAGGCGCACACGTTGCACCACTGGGAATTGAGTTTATTACCAGTGATAAATTTCCAGCAGAATATAAAAATCAAGTTCTTTTTGCGGAACACGGTTCTTGGAATCGCTCTAAGAAAAGTGGTTATCGTATCATGATGGTGACTTTGGATGAGAATGGAAACTCTACTGGTTATAAGCCTTTTGCGGAAGGTTGGTTGGATAGTGAGAGTGATGATGTGTGGGGAAGACCTGTAGATTTAGAATTTATGCCAGATGGCTCGATGTTGATATCGGATGATTTTGCGGATGCAATTTATCGGGTTTCTTATGAGTAAAGTATCACGTCCGTTCCACGGTGTGTGTTATGCGCACAATTCACGCCGTGGAACGGACGTGATACTTTACGGTAATGCCCTGAAAATTGTATATCTCAATAAGAATTCGAAGACCAAAAGAAATAAAGCCAATAACGCAAAACGATGAAATTCTTCACTCGTTTTAACTATTGGGTCAATCTCAATTTCACTTTTTTCTAAGCGGTCAATTGTCTTATAAATCTCTTCTAATGACTGTGCATCTGTCGCGCGGAAATAGCGACCGCCCGTATCCGCTGCGATTTTACGCAATAAATCTTCATCAATCTCTACTGGCGAAAGTCTAAAAATGAACTCGCCTCGTCGATTACGGCTAACAGGCGCATATGCTTGTCCTCGTGTTCCGACGCCAATTGTATACACCTTAATATTAAATTCTTTGGCTAAATCAGATGCTATTGCGGGTTGAATGTAGCCTGCATTATTCATTCCGTCCGTTAGAAGGACGATAACTTTTGATTCTGCCACACTTTCCTTTAAACGATTAACGGCGGCAGAGAGTCCCATTCCAATCGCGGTTCCGTCTTCTAAAACACCACATTCTAACTTTGAGATAAAATCCTTGACAACATCATGGTCCGTAGTTAATGGGCATTGCGCAAAGGCTTCTCCAGCAAAACTAGCTAATCCAATGCGGTCAAATTCACGTCTATCTACAAATTCCATTGCCTCGCGCTTACTCACTTCTAAGCGATTAGGTTTGAAATCTTGCGCCAACATACTACTCGACAAGTCAATCGCTAAGAAAATATCAATTCCCTCTCCATTCCTTTTTACTTCTTCTAAAATGAGTTGTGGTCGCGCTAGAGCAAATACCAAAGCCACAAAAGAAATCGCTCGTAAAATGTGCAATACTATCCGAAATCTGCCACGCCAAGATTTAATGCCTTTAATAGCACGTAGGTCTGGCATCCGTAATTCGGGATAGCGATGACGGTAATTATAGTAATACCAAATGCCGATGAGTGGCATTAGTAAGAAGAGCAAAAATGCTCCTGGGTTTGCGAATTCTATGTTTTGTAGGAAATTCATTCTTCGTCCTTTGTTGGTTCTTCAATCACTTCCTCTTCCTTTGTCTCCTCCACAAATTCCACTGCCTCATTCAATACGCGTGCATGGAATTCCTCTTCGGGTTCTGCCTTCGCAAATTTCACCAAATCCGCCACTTGCAGTAAATCCCGCAATTTATTTCTCCAACCTTCCGCTACATCTGATTTTCTTAATTCTTCATTAATCTGCGCTGTCGTACTTTCTAAGGCTTGCATGTCATAGCGATTCTCTAGATACTCTCGTAGGGTATACGTCAAGCGCGTCTGATATTCTTTTACATCGCCTTTTTGCCACAATTCTGCGTTTTTCAAATCGGCCAACTTCTTCAAGGCAATAACGTGTGGCGGTAAAATAATCTCAGGTTCGACCTCTTCAACAACTTCCTCTTTTTTCGTCAAATAACGATACAATAAAGCTCCCAAAATCACAACACCAAAGGCGATGTACAACCATATATAATCTTTCCAATTACGGTTTTCTTCTAATATTGGTTTGATAGGAGTTAGCTGTGTTAAAGTATCAATTTCGCTGATATCTACTATCGTCGGAACTTCTACATAAACTTGATTTCCTGCACCTGCTTGCGCAAAAACACCTGCCTGATTACCGACACGGTACCCAATTTTCGGATTAGGAATAACAAAATGTCCCTCATCCCAAAATACGGCTGTTAAGCGATTTGACAGTATCTTTTGTCCGTTTTCTGGACCTGCTGTTTCTTTCCAACGCAAGCCCGTAGCAGGTATTAAACCGTCAGTTTCTCTTGGTGTCCAAGCTCCGTAATTCAGAATTTCAAACTGAGATTTTGCATCAAATACTTTTTCCCAATTAATGGAAGTATCAGATACTGCCGCCTGCATTTGTTCCATGGTAAACACAGAATCCAATGGGGACAAATCCATAGTCGTCACCTCCGTACCAGGCATTACTAATATCTGATAATTTAAGCCAACCGTATCTCCAATCATAACGGTGTCCTGCTCAAAGAAGGCTTTGAGTTGAATCTGAGCACTGAGGCTCATTGCCGTTAGGCTGATTAGTATGGTGAGGAAAAATTTCATTTATTGTTGAATGGATTTTGAATAGTTTATTTGAATGATTGCGATTAATTATTAGTACAAGTCACTTTCTGTGCGTCTACCGTCAAGCGAAGCGACCGTAAACCGTCCACCGTAAAATTAACGTCCTCTTTGTTTAAAAAATCGTAGCAAAGCATTTACATAACTTTCGTCATTGCTAATACTTACGGTATCTGCACCACTGCGATTAAAATTTTGCTTGAAGTAAGTTTCGTTTTCTTTAAACCAAGCTGCATAGGTTTCGCGAACTCTTTTTGAAGAAGTATCAATCCAGCCTTCTTCGCCTGTTTCAGCATCTGATGCTCGGATTAGACCTACATTCGGTAGTTCTTTTTCTGTTGGGTCATAGATTTGAATACCACTCAAATCATGTCTTCTTGCCGCAATCCGTAACGGGTCTTCATATCCTTGCGCCATAAAATCAGAAATAACAAATGCCGTACTCCGCTTTTTGACCACATTATTAAAATACTTCAAAGCAACACCAATATCTGTTCCTTTACTCGTTGGTTCAAAATCTAAGAGGTCGCGAATGATGCGTAGAATATGCGATTTTCCTTTCTTCGGCGGAATGAATTTTTCAACTTTATCACTGAAAAAAATCACGCCTACTTTATCATTATTTTGAATAGCAGAAAATGAGAGTACTGCTGATATCTCTGTGATAACGCCTTTTTTGAATTGATTGACTGTCCCAAAAGCAGAAGAATTACTCACATCAATCAACAACATCACAGTCAATTCTCTTTCCTCCTCAAAAATCTTAATAAAAGGGTCGCCAGTACGCGCCGTTACGTTCCAATCAATATTCCGAACATCATCGCCGTATTGATACGCCCGCACTTCACTAAATGACATACCGCGCCCCTTGAAAGCACTTTGGTACTCCCCACTAAAGATATGCTTGGACAAGCCGCGCGTCTTTATCTCTATTTTACGTACTTTTTTTAAGAGGTCTTTTGTTTCCAA
>CALDUB010000264.1 GCA_937923465.1 uncultured Saprospiraceae bacterium | reverse complement strand
CCTGAAAATTCACGAGTTCCCGCAGAAAACATTGCAGCCCAATTTCATCCGCTTAATTTGACTACTGAAGAAATTGACAACCTAACATTATTTATGGAAAATAGTCTTTACGACCAAAATATGAGTAGATATGCTCCAGAGTGGATACTTTCCGGACAGTGTTTCCCAAATAATGACCCCGCATCAAAAGTACAATTAGGATGTGAAAATTGATGCTCTGCAAATAATTAAACCTTTTGATAAAAAAGCAAAACAAAAAACATGGATAGCCTAACACAAGCCGCCCTCGGCGCAGCAGTAGGAGAAGCCGTACTCGGAAAAAAAATAGGGCGTAGTGGTGCAATTCTTGGTGTAATTGGCGGCACAATTCCCGATTTGGATGTCTTTCTAACCTTCTTTTATGATGAATTAGAAAAGATAAGTGTACACCGTGGATACAGCCATTCTATCCTTTTTTGTCTCTTAGGAGCATTCCTTTTTGCGTGGCTCTTGACTAAGATAAAATGGACAAAAGACGTTTCTTATAGGCGACTTTGGTTGTTTAGTTTTTTGGCATTTTTTACCCATGTTTTGATTGATGCCTTCACTTCTTATGGGACACAATTATTTTTACCTTTTACTGATTGGCGGGTGAGCTTTGATAGCATTAGTATCATTGACCCTGTCTATACTGTGCCATTGATTATTGGTGTGTTGTGTAGTATTCTTCTTTTCAAAAAGGAAGATAAAAAGCGACCTTTTCCAAATAATATCGGTCTTATAGTCAGTTCGCTATATTTGCTTTTTACTTTAGCGAATAAGCAACACATCGAGCAGGTATTTGCCGATAGTTTAGAACAGAACAAAATGCCTTATTTTCACCTGTTGACGGTACCCGTATCTGTTGGGAATCTGACTTGGTATGGCGTCGCTAAAGATGCGGAACAATTACACATCGGTAAATACTCTATCTTGGACAAAGAACCGATTAGCTTTGAATCTTTTCCTGTAAATGAGCATCTACTGGATGGGATTGACCCTAAATTAGCGGATAGAATGCGGTGGTTTTCCCAAGGTTATTATGTTGCAGCGGAACAAGACGGAAAGATTCGTTTGTACAATATGCAATGTGATATGCAGGGTGTTCGGCATTTTGGAGAATACAAAGCTCCGACAGCTTTTTACTTTGAAATCACGATGAAAGAGGATGGAACTTATGATTTGGATACAGGGATGCATCCGAGGGAGTGATTTCGTAGAATATTGTAAATCAAATCAAGAATTCTGTAAAGCAAATGAGGTGCTTGGCTTGTTGTAAAATAGAACAAATAAAAAATTAAAATAAAGACCAATGACACACAAGTATCAAATATCAGGAATGTCTTGCATGGGCTGTCAAAACAGCGTTGAAGCCGCTGTCAAAGCCCTTCCAGAAGTCACAAATATCACGACTAATCTCAAAGAAGGAGAAGTCACAATCGATATGACCTCCCACATTTCTCCCGAAAAGCTACAGCAGACATTGACCGCAGCCGGTTTACATTATACCGTAGCAATGCCGCACGCGCAGCATGGACATAAAAAGCATAGCCATTCTGAAAAGCCGAAACAATCAGCACCTGGTAATGGCGTTTACTATTGCCCAATGCATTGTGAAGGCGAAAAGACTTACGGTAAACCTGGAGACTGTCCTGTGTGTGGAATGGACTTAGTCGAACAACCTAAGTTAGTAAAGAGTAGCCAATATACTTGTCCGATGCACCCCGAAGTCATTCGCGATAAACCTGGTGATTGTCCGATATGTGGAATGGATTTAGTGCCGATGCAACCCGAAGAAAGCGGAGAAGACAAGACTTACAAAGAGTTACGCCGCAAGATGATTATTGCGACTATTTTCGCGCTGCCTTTATTTCTGATTTCTATGTCAGAAATGATTCCAAACAACCCATTGTACGAGCTAATGCCGCAGTACAATTGGAATTGGGTTCAATTCTTTTTATCCTTACCTGTTGTCTTTTACGCTTGTTGGATGTTTTTTGTAAGAGCTTGGAAATCTATTGTTTCGCTCAATCTAAATATGTTTACGCTCATCGGTATAGGTACTGGGGTAGCGTGGATTTTTAGTGTCTTTGCCTTACTGTTTCCTGATATTTTTCCCGAAGAATTTAAATCAGAAACGGGAACAGTACACGCTTATTTTGAAGCAGCTGCGGTTGTTTTGACTTTGGTATTATTGGGACAGTTATTGGAAGCAAAAGCACACGCGCAGACAGGAAGTGCCGTCAGAGAACTACTTAAATTAGCACCGACAGATGCCGTTTTGGTGACACCCGAGGGCAAAGACAAAATCATCAGCGTACATGATATTGAAAAAGGAAACTTACTCCGCGTCAAACCCGGTGATAAAATTCCTGTAGACGGAATTATCACAGAAGGCGGTGGTAGTATTGATGAATCCATGATAACGGGTGAACCAATCCCCGTTGATAAAGAAGCGGGTGACGCAGTCAGTTCTGGTACGATAAACGGTACAAAATCCTTTGTGATGCGCGCTGAGAAAGTGGGTTCAGATACTTTACTTTCTCAGATTATCGAAATGGTGAATACTGCAAGTCGTTCGCGTGCACCCATTCAAAAACTTGCTGACCGCATTGCTAAATACTTTGTGCCTACGGTGCTTGTAATTTCTCTTCTTACTTTCTTTGTTTGGTATTTTGTTGGTCCTGCGCCAGCTTTGGTTTATGCCTTTGTCAATGCGATTGCGGTATTGATTATCGCGTGTCCGTGTGCTTTAGGATTGGCGACGCCGATGTCAGTCATGGTTGGAGTAGGGAAGGGGGCAAAGAATGGTGTTTTGATAAAAAATGCGGAGGCTTTGGAGAAAATGAATAAAATTAATGTGTTGATTACTGATAAAACAGGGACGCTGACGGAGGGTAAACCTTCGGTAGAAAAAGTCGTGAGCTTTGGCAAAAAGAGTGAAGAAGAGTTGTTAAAAATCGTTGCTTCACTTAATCAAAGCAGTGAACATCCGTTGGCGCAAGCCATGATTAAAGCTGCCGAAAAGCAAAGTATTTCTTTGGTAAAAACAGAAGACTTTGATTCTGTATCGGGTAAAGGTGTCATCGGAAATCTGAACGGCGAAAAGATTGCTTTGGGAAATAAGAGTCTTTTGGAACAGTATAAAATTGCACTCCCGACGGAGATAAATGAGGCAGTTGTTGCGGAGCAAAAGCAAGGGAAAACTGTTTCTTATATCAGTATCGACGGAAAAGCAGAAGGCTACATCAGTATTTCGGATGCGATAAAAGAGAGTAGTGCAAAAGCGGTTAAGGAATTGCAAAACAAAGGAATTGAGGTCATTATGGTGACGGGCGACAATGCAAATACTGCTGCTGCCGTCGCTGAGAAATTAGGTTTGGCAAACTTCAAAGCGAGTGCCTTGCCACAGGATAAATTACGTTATATCAAAGATTTACAGCAGCAAGGAAAAGTTGTTGCCATGGCGGGCGACGGCATCAATGATGCACCCGCATTAGCGCAGTCAGATGTCGGAATCGCTATGGGAACGGGTACAGATGTCGCGATAGAAAGCGCAGAAATTACCTTAGTCAAAGGCGACCTTTCGGGCATTGTCAAAGCCTATAATTTGAGTCATGCGACGATGAAAAATATCAAGCAAAATTTGTTCTTTGCTTTCGTTTACAACGTTTTAGGCGTGCCGATTGCAGCGGGTGTTTTGTTTCCGTTCTTTGGTTTGTTGCTGTCGCCGATGATTGCGGCATTGGCGATGAGTTTTAGTTCGGTGTCGGTGATTGCGAATAGTTTGCGGTTGAGAGGAGTTGAATTGTAGTTGCGAAATCTTGGTTTGCAAAAGTAAAAATGATAAAGACCTCGTTTTTTTATAAATTTGTCGCTTATTATCTGTAATTCAGTACATTGTAAAGAAAAAATATGCAAGTCAAAGAGATTAAAATAGAAAACTACAAAGGTATCGTTGATGCGGATGTCACATTTGATGAAAGGATGAATGTCTTTGTTGGTAGTAATGGGGCGGGTAAGACGACGTTGTTGGAGGCTATTGGGATTTGTACAAAAGTTTTTGTCAATAATTTTCGGACTTCTCTATCGAGTAAGGCATCGTTTCTTTCTTACGAAGATATAAACTATGAAAATAACTTTGCAACTATTTACGGTGAAATTGTTGATAGTCAGTTTAGCAATGCTCCATTGCATATTTACGAGACTATTGGAGCAGTTGATGAAACAACTATAGAAAAAGCTAAGACATTTAAGAGGACTTTTGTTCAGGGAACTCAAAAGTTCAGTAATTTTGCTTCAAAAGGAATTGATGTTTCTTTGCCTATCGTAAGGTATTATCCCGCAAATCGACAAATTATAATCAAGAATAATAATCGTAGCAAAAGTTTAAAAATTTTTCGCTTACCTCAATTAGAGGTATGGGAGAATTTATTACACAACAATAACTCTTATGCTGAATTTTCTCACTGGTTTATTGAAAAAGAAAACCAAGAACTAAGAATGCAAAGAGATGCAGAGAATTTTAACGTAAAAAATAACGATTTAGAAGGTATTCGCAAAGCAGTCGGACGTGCTTTCGAACTTTTGAATGGTAAGAAGTACGAATTGAAATCCTCTGAAATAAAACGTAAAGGCTCTCACTCCACAAAACCTACTTTAGTATTTAAAAACAAAGCTAATGGTAAAATAGAGCTAATTGAAGATAAATCTGATGGAGAAAAAACTATAATTGCTCTTATTGCTGATATCGCTTACTTCCTAACTTTAGCGAATAGTGGTACGGGCAGAAAACACTTTCTAAAAGGAAAAGGAGTCGTACTCATCGACGAAATAGAAGCGCACTTACACCCCAAATGGCAGCGTGAAATAATCCCATTATTAACTAAATTATTCCCTAATATTCAATTCTTCATCACAACACATTCTCCACAGGTTGTCGCCTCTGTCAATAGCGATAAGGTATTCATGTGTGAAGATTTTAAGTTTAATAAAATCAACACAAAATCAAAAGGAACAGATACAAATACTTTATTAGAAACTGTTTTTGGGGCTGATGCGCGTCCTAAAAAATATGCGGATTTGAGCGATAAATTTGATGACTTAATTGATGAGTCCGCAGATATTGCTGATTTACAAATGATTATAGATGAGGTCATAAAAATGGAACAAGAAGACCCTGCTACCGACATCAATCCTTTAAGTGAAGAATTACAATTTCGTTTATCTGCTTACCAATTTGAAATAGAGCATGAGGCTAATTAGAAAAACAGGTGCCCCAGCATCTTTTCAAACTTATATTCGTGCTGTTGCCGCATCTTATGATAATATGGATAAAGAGGTAAAAGACGAGTTGTTGGTTTCACTTATTGCAGAACAATACGGTGTCTGCGCCTATTGTCAACAGCATCTAAATCCGAATACGGCAACTATTGAACACCATTGCGAACGTAGTATCTGTAACGGGGAAAACGGAACAAATGACCGTCGTTTGGAATACAGAAATCTCATGGCTGTTTGTCCGGGAGTAATAGGAAATCCTACGGAAACACATTGCGATACCCGTAAGGCTGAACGTGCGCAGGAAAATCCTACGGCTCACGGTTTACCTATGCAGGTAAATCCTACTATCGCAGCACATATACCGACTTTTACTTATTCTTCTACCGGTGTAATCAAATCCAAAAACACTACTTACGAAAAAGAAATTAACCATTTACTTAATCTGAATGCGAAGGATTTGAAGCGTAAAAGACAAAATAAATTTGTCAAAATCATGCGGAGCAGTAGCGATAAAGGTAAAACCGGTTTTAATAAAAAGAAATTGAAAAAGGTTTTGACGGATGATTTGTCTTTGCGAACTAAAGTCATTAGCAAAAAGGGAAATCCTCTTCAAAAGGCACAAGTTTTTCAAAACGACACACCCGGTATGTCGGAATATATGCTTAAAGTATTTTGTTAACAGAAGAAATAAACAAGAACGAGGTCTAAGGGATTTATTCCCTTAGACCTCGTTCTTGTTTATTTAGAATATGTTTTTCGTTAAAACGGAGAACTAAACTCCTCCTTAACCAACATCTCCTCATCCGTCAAAGTCTTCAAAAAATTCACTAAATCAACCTTATCTTCCGCTGTCAAAAATAAACCCGTCTCACGAGTATTCTCGATAGCAGGGTCAACCGTAGAAGAAGAACGAACCCCTTCATTATAATGGTCAACAACCTCCTCTAACGTCTGGAAACGACCGTCGTGCATATATGGCGGAGTAATCGCTACATTACGCAAAGAAGTAACTTTAAATTTGGCTCTATCCGCCTCATCTCCCGTCACTGTCATGCGCCCGTCGTCTGTTATTTCTGCATCGGTATCCAAACCATTATTCATATACTGGTCATTCTCGAAGTTTGCGCCGCCATGACAGTGCTGGCAATCTGCGCCCGAAAATTCTGGAAAAAATGGATTGTATTCTGTGAAATATAATTCTCTTCCGCGCTCTTCACTTTCCGTTAATTCTACTTCTCCCGCCAAAAATTTATCATATTTTGAACTGTAAGAAACAATCGTAAACATAAATGCCTCCAAAGCCAAAGACATTCTTTCCTCCGTCACTGCATCATCTCCAAAAGCGCGAATAAATTGATTGGTGTAAAGTTCCCGTGCTTTTAGTTTTGTAATGACGTTTTCCAAAGTTTCGTCCATTTCTAATTCATCCTGAATAGGCAAGAGAGATTGGTCACGCAACAAATGAGAACGCCCGTCCCAAAAAAACTCATTTTCATTCCATGCCATATTGACAACAGACATCGCTTGACGTTTGCCAGGTAAACCTTGTACACCAATGGAAAATCTATCGGTATCAGAAAAAGCATTTTCTTGTCGGTGACAGTCGGCACAGGCTAGAGAACCGTCTTTAGATAATTCTGGTTCATAAAAAAGCATACGACCTAATTGCACCTTCGCTTGCGTGAGCGCATTGTCCTCTGGAAGATTTGGGGCGGGTAAAGCTCCATGTTTGAAATCATAGAGTGCCGTCTCCAAAACCACAGGGTCAACGGGTGTGGGAGGTGCTTCATCTTCTTTACAAGAAAATAAAACCAGTGTCATCAGACTGAGCAGTAATAAATAATTCTTTTTCATCTGTTTGTATTTTTATTTCTTTGGTGTAAAATCAGAGCGAGAAAAGAGGATTTTTGATAAAAGTTTCATCCGTTAAGCTGCGTAAGAAAGCGACTAAATCTTCTTTTTCCTGTGTACTTAAAGATAGCATTTGCAGTTTTTCGGAACGATTGGGATGAGCCTCTCCTCCCGAATTATAATGCTCAATTACTCCTTCCAACGATACGACAGAACCGTCATGCATATAGGGTGCAGTCAGTGCAATATTGCGTAAACTTGGTACTTTAAAAGTGGCGCGGTCTTGTTCTTCGCCCGTTAAACGATACCTGCCTTCATCAGCGTAAGATTGATATAATCCATTATTCTGAAACGAATAATCTGTAAAATTAAAACCACCATGACATTTCGAGCAATTAGTTTTTTCTGAAAAAAACAAATCCATGCCGCGCCGTTCTTGAATAGTCAAAGCCTGATTGTCGTTTTGAAACTGATATTGGTCATACCGACTGTTACCGCTTATTAAACTTCGCTCAAAACAAGAAAGCGAACGCGTTATTACAAAAGCGTCAGGTTCTCGACCGTAAGCCTTTTGAGCTTGTTCGACATAGCTTGGTATCTGTTTTAATCTTTCCGCAATGAGTAAAATATTAAAATCAAACTCATTGTGTTCTTGTATCGGGACTAAAATCTGCATCTCTAATGTCGGAATACCACCTTCGCGGGTAAAATAAGGATGATAGGCTAAGTTTGCCAAAGGAGAAGAATTCCGTGTTCCGATACGTTCCTCTACGCCAAAACTAAATTCTTTGTCATCACTAAATCCTAAAGCCGGACTGTGGCAAGAAGCACAACTAATACTACTGTCGGCGGATAAAACGGGGTCAAAAAATAACTTTTTCCCCAAAGCCCAACGTTCGTACGTAAATTCGTTTCCTTCTGGATATTCTATTTCCGGGAATCCTTCCGGTATTTCCGTAAGGCGTGGAAATTGGGGAGCTTCCTCCTCAATTTCCACATCTTTTTGACATCCGAACAGTAGAACTACCGATATTAGGATAAGTATAATTCGCATTTTTATTGCGCTACAATTTTCTGATAAGCTACAGTCTGTCCGTTTTGTAAAACGCGTAAGAAGTAAAATCCTTTTGCATCTAATTGCATTACAGTTGTATTGTTACCACTCACTGTTTTTGAATTTACTAAAGAGCCGTCTACACGGAATAATTGTAAATCTACAGCTTCTGAATTAACTGTTTCTACAGAGATTTGAATTTCTTGATTAGCAGTAGGATTTGGGAATACTTCTAATTTGCTGATTGCAGTATAATCCGTAACATCTGAAACACTACCTGTTTGAGAGAATACAAAGTCTCTCATGTTTTGCAAAGCAGTTTTTGCTGGTCCGAATTCTCCGTGAGAGATTACACCGCTACTCACGTTAATTTCTTCAATTACACGTGTGTAATCTGCATCTAATTCAATTAAGATTCCTTCAGTTGTTGTCGTAGGAGTAACAACTTTGCGCGTTTCAAAATAGTTATCATCTCCTAAACCGTGTAGTTGAAATTCTTGGTTTAAACTTGCACCACCTTTACCTTCCATAGCGATAAAACGGTAGCCCGCTGCCCAGCCCCAGTGCATAGAAGGAAACTGTGGAGATAGTGGATTATCAGAAGAATAATCAGAAGGGTCTGAATGATTTGGGTCTTCATCTACTCCGATGTGGAAACGAATCTCCGTAATGTTATCTATATCAAAACTACCTAAATCTAATACAGTCTCTTCGTTAGCGCGCACGAGGAAGTACAAATTCGGGATTTCTGTAGAAGTATCATCGTGAAACAAAGTAAAACCCGACATGTAATACTCTAAACGGTCAACATTAAATTGATTGTCCATGTTATTAGTCGCCTCCGTATTAAATGCAAAGTCAGCATCACCGAGTTTGTGATTAATCTTCAAGCTTACATTGTTTTGCCCGATTAGA
>CALDUB010000263.1 GCA_937923465.1 uncultured Saprospiraceae bacterium | reverse complement strand
GAGTATTATTATACTTTTAAGAAGTAAAACAATTACTTGCTATTTTGATACTAAAAATCCCAAAGGAATTTGTCCTTTGGGATTTTTTTTGTTTGGAATAGTTACTGTTCAGCAAACATCCCTGTATTCAATGTCCAATCATAATCTTTAAATTCTAACTTGACATCAGTAGCTTCAGTTGGAATAATGCCGTATTTCTTTAAGAATTTTATTCCTCCTGATTTACCCTCAAAATCTCCGCGAAACCATGACATCAGAGGAGTCGCTTTAGCAATTTTTGTTTTTGGGTCATATTCCGTCACTTCGTTTAAATAAGTTTGAGTCATTTTTTCTAGTTGGGCATCCACTGTCGCTGGCGAAAGGACATGTATCATCGGGCAGTCTTTTGCACCACAGTTCACGGCAAAATGAATGCGTGGGTCAACCTCTTCGGTGCGCAATTTTTTCTCATAGCCTCCAACAAAAATCTCCCCGACATAACCGCCTGACAGTTTCATCGTCGAAGAGCGAATAATTCCGTGCTCGACTTTATCAAAACTAATTTCTTTTCCTGCGATGATAAAACGGTCTTCTCCAAAGAACTTGTCACGGTCATCGTATAGACTAGGGTTTTCGGTCAGTAATTTTTGGATATAAGCATTGTATATATTAATCCAAAATGCTTTTCTCTTTACATCTGTATTCACTTCAGCTGCTAGTTGTTCTAGATTGGCTGCGGCAAATTTCTCTGCGTATGCATTCACTTCTTTTCCTGCAGCTAAGGCGCGTAACATATTTTCAGAAGCTTCTTGATAGCTCATTTCTGAAATTGGCTTCATCGCCGTATCTGATTTCGTTTCTGTTTTTTCTTCTATTTGAGTCGAATTGCTTGTTTCGACTTCTATTTCGTTATTACAAGAAATAAAACTAAACACGAAAAGACAAAAAAGGAAAATTGAGCCTATTGATTTATTGAGCATTTGATTAAGGTTTGATTAAAGAATTTGATGCTAGAACGAAGCTGCTATTTCAAATGTTCGACTTTCTGTTTTTCATCATCCTCCTAATTTTCGATACAAACACCATACTTAAGTAAAGTTCTTACACTATTTTCACCGAAACAGTGTTACATTTTAGCTGATTTTACACGCAATCCCATTATCCTTTTTTTTGTGACATGGATAAAATAGCCATTTTTCAGCAAAACCAAATGAGGCAAAAAACATTTACATTTTATTCAATATTTATTTTATAAATATAATACTTTATACAATTAATTCTCATTATTAATCAAGAATCTACACTTCTGTTTTAATTTTCATTTAAGAAATTATCTTATATCAATACAAAAAAGCTAAAGTTCTATTTGGTAGAATGGTACTAAATGTACTAGATTTGTATCATCATTTCGGACAAAGAAACTTATTTTAGTTCCGAAGTATTTAATCTAACTCTACCCCTCCCCCCTTTTTTATTTTTATCCTCTACCATAGACCTACTTAACATTTTATTTTACCCTGTCACAAAATCCCCCCAGTTGATTTTAATTCTTTTGTCCTCCTGTTTACACATTTATTAACCAATGCAATTGAACGTTTTTCTTACCCCCCACTACGTTTACCTGAATTTTACAAATTGAAAACATCATGTACCGTTTAAGCCAAATCACACTTACTAGTCTTCTTTTTATCCTCTCTTTTTCTCCTCTATTTAGTCAATCAACTGATTTCGACCATAGCACTTGTGCGACGAGCGCAGACCTTGCGACGATTGAGCGTTTGAGCAGACACAATAATGATATTGCAAATTTCGGTATGGAAAGAAGCAATACATCTGTTCCTGTAACGGCACACCTTATTAGTCAAACGAATGGCTTAGGTGCTTTAGATTTGAGTACATTAAATGAAGCAATTGATTTGATGAACGAGCACTATATTGGCTCAAACATTGAGTTTTTCTTATGTGGTGTTAATAATATTGCAGATGATGATTACTACAATTTTTATGCTTACCAAGAAAATTTGTTAGCAGCAACTTATAATGTACCAAATACGGTTAACTTGTATATCGCTGGTTCTGTTTTTTCTAATTCAGGTAGTGGCTTATGTGGATACACACACTTTCCTGGTCAGGCGGGCGACCAAGTTATCATGGCTAAAGGTTGCATGACAAATGGCAGTACTTTATCTCACGAATTTGGTCACTACTTAGGTCTTTACCACACACACGGAAAGACAAATGCAGGTACAACTGATGAGTCTACACAAGGCACAAATTGCCTTTTTGCAGGAGATGATGTATGTGATACGCCAGCTGACCCAAATATTCACGGCGCGACGACAAACTGCGAATACACTGGAGATGTTCCAGGTTATACGCCTGATGCACAAAACATGATGTCTTACGCTCCAAGTGGATGCCGTATGCACTTTTCTCAAGGGCAATTAAACCGTGTTGCATTTATGTTGGCAACGGAAAGAGATTACTTAATGTGTGGTGGGTTGTCTGCTGATTTCACGGCTTCTGAGACATTCTCTCCATGTGGAGACCCATTGACTGTAACTTTTACACATACTGGCTCAGGTGCAACGACTTGGACTTGGAACTTAGGCAATGGTATCAACGCAACGACAGAAACAAACTCTATCACGCATACTTATGAAAATAAAGGTACTTACTCAGTTAGCTTAACTGTTGGAGACGGCGTCAATTATGTTTCTAAAATGGAGCCACAACTTATTAATATTCAAGAAGTTAGCTCAGAAGATTACTTAGAAGAATTCACTAATGGAACAAGCGATTGGAGTATCGTAGATGAAGATGCAGGCAACAAATGGTTACCCGTTACGAATTATCTATACAGTGACAATACAATAATGTCAATCAATAATTATTCTGGAAATCAACAAAATCAAAAAGACATTTTACAATCTCGCAGTTTTGATTTAACGGGTTGGAGTTCGGCAAAAGTTAGCTTCAAATTGTCTTATAAGCCTTTATATTACACCTCTACTTTCTTTATCAGCGATAGTTTAGAAGTTGCTTATTCTTCTGATTGTGGAGCAACATATCAAACAATCTACTTGAAAACTGGTGCTGATTTATCTACGACAAATACTGTAAATAGCGCACGTTGGTTTCCAGCAAGCGAAGCAGACTGGCGTACAGAAGAGATTAATTTACCTGCTGAATTGATGAATGAAACTGTTCACTTTTGCATCATTAACCGTAGCAAACAAGGTAACTATTTATACTTCGATGATTTTAAAGTAGAGCAAGTTAGTGCTTTGCCTGCTGAGCTAATTGAGTTTACATCTAAAGAACACGAAAAGGGTTTAGTTGAGTTAAATTGGGTAACTGCTACGGAGAGAAATGTATCTCATTTTGAGGTAGAATACTCACAAAATGGAACAGATTGGAGCACTAAAGCTTGGGTTGCTGCTGCTGGAAATTCTGACAAACACGAAAAGTATCGTTCAAAAGAAATTTACCCTACAGGTAAAGTTTGGTTGCGTTTAGCAATTGTTGACTTAGACGGTTCTACTGCATATTCTTCTGTTCTTTTGGCAGAAAGCGAGGCACCAAGCATTAGCCTTTTTCCAAACCCTACGACAGACTTTATAAATATCTCGAGTAAAGAAAATATCTCTTTGCAGTTGAATGATATGAATGGAAAAACTATTTCTGAATTTACAACTGATGAGAATGGTCAAGCAACGGTTGACTTAAGAGAATTGCCAAATGGCGTTTACTTTTTGCAGAATGGGGCGGAGAGTTATAGAGTTGTAAAGTTTTAGAGTTGTGAAGTTGAAGAATTTTAAAGCTTTCGACAAAAAAATATAATATATTAATTACCAGGTTTTTAGAAATGGGGATGCAAAATTTACTTTTGTATCCCCATTCTTTTTTTAGTGCCACCGGCACGACAGCCTTCAGCCTTGTACGTAAGTGCAAGGACTCCCACCCAAAAAGCATCAAAGAAAAAACAAAAGCAAAATACCCGACAGCATCATCACCTTAGCCAATCGACTATTCAGTTTAAAATCTCTTTTCTCTTCACTACTAAAAACCAAATACAGAGAATAAATCAAAGGCAAAAACATCGCTAAAACAATAAAAATCAAGCTATTCGTAAAGTATTCTTTTGTCTCAATAAAATAATTGGACAAGAAATATAGACCAACTAAAAAAGTAAGTCCAATCAAGAAAGTAATCACCTTAGTCGTTTTCATTCCTAAGACAATCGGCAAGGTTTTGCAGTCGTTTTCCTTATCTCCTTGAAAATCTTCCATGTCCTTAATTATCTCTCGATACAAGGTCGTAATGAAAGCGAAAAACATATAAATACCGAAAATCACCGTTAATTTATCGAAGCTCTCCGCTCCTATTTCAGCCAAAGAAAAATACGCCTCTCGCTCTGCAAACCAGACTATTCCCGCCACAAAAGCGCAAAAGAAAGCAACCGTCAGATTGCCAATCAAAGGCATTTTCTTAAAGTACTTTGAATACAAGGCAAGCAAAAGCCAAGCCGCAGGATAAATCCCCAGCAAAGGTAAATTATTAATATAAACAGCTAAATACAAGCTAATTACAAATCCAATAAAAAATAAACTAAAATAATATATCCATGCAGAACGCACAGATATAGATTGACCAACTATCTGTTTTTCGGGTTTATTGATGCGGTCAATTTCCACATCTTCGATATCATTAATCACGTAACCACCAGCAGCTATCAAAACCGTAGAAGCCACCAAAAGTAGAAAGCGCGGCATATCTAATATCGAAGATATACCGTTCATTTCAAAAATAGGAATGAGAATAAGAAACTCTAAAAGGTATTGCGTAAAAGCAACAATGACAAGATTGAGCGGACGAATAAGTCTAAACATAATTTGACGGTGGACGGTAAACGGCGGACGGTGAACGGCTAATCGTCTCACCGATTCATACAAATCATCCCTACCTCTTTCCTAAAAACGGGTCTGGTTCTTTCAGCCACTTCCCATTCAATTTTAGGACTTTTTCAATGACATCTCGCGCACAGCCTGCACCACCATTTTTCGGTGAAATATAACGAGAAATATTAGAAATTTCATGCGCTGCATCACGCGGACAAGTAGGTAATCCCACTCGACGCATCACCTCATAATCTGGCAAATC
>CALDUB010000262.1 GCA_937923465.1 uncultured Saprospiraceae bacterium | reverse complement strand
TCGCTACGCAGATACTGATATTGCAAATCCAATTAACGCAGTTGAGCAGACTTATTATTCTTGGAATAATAACCGTATTGTAGGTTCTGTTTTTGCAGATTTGAAGCCTATCAAAAATCTGAAAATCACGACAAATTACTCAGCAGATGCTTCATTTGCACAAGAAAATTCTTTCAGTCCAACATATGACTTGAGTAATAATCCAGAATTGAATGATGCTCCAGCAATTGAGCGTCCTGAAATAAACTCGGTAGGTGTAAACAACTACAAGTGGACAGGATGGCAATGGGAAAATACAGCGACTTACGATTTTACATTGCAAGACCAGCATGAATTTACGCTTTTAGCTGGAACAACTGCTCGTTACAATAACGGAACAGTGACTACTGCTGGTGGTACAGACTTACCAAGTAATGACCCACAGTTTGCTTTCATTAACAATACCGTTAACTTGGACGATAGAAGTTCTGGTGGATACTTTTTTGAGGGAGCAGGTTCTTCTATTTTTGGTAGAGTAACTTACTCATTTAATGATAAGTATGTTATCAATGCAAGTTTACGTCGCGACGGTTCGACTAAGTTTGGACCAAATAATCGCTTTGGTACCTTCCCCGCAGCTTCTGTTGGTTGGAATGTAACAAATGAAGAGTTTTTCTCTGTTGAGCAAATCAATTTATTAAAAGTACGTGCAAGTTGGGGTGTGAATGGTAACGACCGTATTGCTGACTGGCAATATATTCCATTGATTTTTGATGGTCAAAACTATACTTTTGGTCCAGATGAGGCTATCACAAATGGTAGTACATCTATTCAAGCAGCCAATCCTGATATTAAGTGGGAAGAAAGTACGCAGACGAATATCGGTATCAACTTAGAGATGATGGACAGCAAATTAGAATTCATTGTTGATTACTTCAACAAAGAAACTAAAGACATGCTATATGCTGCTCCGATTCCTTTCCACGTAGGTGCAGAGGCTCCGACTCAAAACATTGCAGATATGGTTAACAAAGGTTGGGAATTCACTCTTGCTTACCGTAACAATGATAATAAATTCAAATATGGATTCAGTGGTAACTTTACGACGATTGATACAGAGATTACGAGTTTAGGAAATGGTGGAGAGCCAATCTTTACAGGTAATATACAGTCAGCTGGTGCAGCCGTTATCAAAACTGATGTTGGTTTGCCATTGGCAGCATTCTGGGGTTATGAAATGGACGGATTGTTCCAAAACGAAGCAGAAGTAGAGGCGCACGCATTTCAAAGCGACGGAACATCACCTGGTGATATTCGTTTTAAAGATTTGAATGGTGACGGTGTAATTAACCAAGATGACCAAAAAGTTATCGGTTCTGCTTTACCTGACTTTTCTTATGGATTGAATGGTAATGTTAGTTACGGAGCTTTTGATTTGAATGTTTCTTTCTACGGTTCACAAGGAAATGAAATCTACAACAATACAACGCGTTACGATTTTACTTATGTCAATCGTCCAAACTCTGTTTTAAACCGTTGGACGGGAGAAGGGACTTCTAATTTTGAGCCACGTGTTAACTTGAGTGACCCGAACCAAAATGCGCGTATTTCTACGCGTTTTGTAGAGGACGGTTCATTCTTACGTATGAAAAATGTAGAATTAGGTTATAAATTACCACGTCTACTTTTAGAGAAAATCAAATTCTCTAAGCTACGTGCGTATGTTTCTGCACAAAACTTGGTAACTTGGACTAAGTACACTGGTTTTGACCCAGAGATTGGGCAAATCAACCGTGACAATGGTTTAGAGTTGGGTATTGACCACGGCTTCTACCCTTCTGCCTTAGGATTTTTGGCAGGTGTACAAGCAGAATTTTAAGATTAGTTAATCGTTATTTTTTATTGGTTACTAGTTATTGGTTATTCAATGTTCAACAAAACTCAAAAAAGTCAGTTTTACAGAGAGTTGAATAACCAATAATTAATAACTGATAATCAATTCACTAACAACCAATAAAATGAAAAATACAATAATCATAGCTTTACTTAGCGCCTTCATTTTGACAGGATGTAGTAAAGATTTTATAGATAGAGAGCCAGTTGTAGGTACGACTGAGTCAACTTTTTACCAAACAGAGCAAGATGCTATTTTTGCTATCAACTCTGCTTATTCTTCTTTACAATTTGAGATGTCCCCTGCGGGTCATTTCCGTTGGTTTTGGGGAGATATCATGAGTGATGACAGTGAGAAAGGTGGCTCTGGAGACAATGATGTGTTTCCATTATTACAACTGGAAACATTCCAAGGTCCTACAAATACTGATTTGTTAGAGTCAGAATGGCGTACAGATTATGTAGGTGTCTACCGTGCAAACATAGTTTTGGAGAAAATTCCAGACATGGATATTGATGCAGATTTGAAAGAACGCATCTTGGGTGAAGCAAAATTCATCCGTGCTTATTTCTATTACCAATTGGTAACAATTTTTGGTGATGCACCATTAATTACAAGACCACTTGCGCCGTCTGAATACGAACAATCACGTGCTCCAGCATCTGAAATATGGGCTTTAATCGACGCAGACTTAACGGAAGCAGCGGCAAGTTTGCCTCTACGTAGTGGATATGCTCCTGAAGATTTGGGTCGTATTACTAAAGGTGCTGCTCAAGGTTTGCACATGAAAGCATTGATGTATCGTCAAGATTTCGCAGCAGCTCAAGCTTTAGGTCAAGATATTATTGACTCTGGCGAATACACATTAGCACCTGATTACTCTACTATCTTCACAGAAGCAGGTGAAAATGGTCCTGGTTCTATTTTCGAAATTCAATACATGAATGAGTCTGGAGGAAACTGGGGTTACAACCAGCAAAATGAGGGAACTTTCACTAATGTATTTCAAAATCCACGTGGCGCTTTTGAAGGTTACGGTTTTAACGTTCCTACTCAAGATTTTGTGGACGAATTCGAGCCAGGTGACCCACGTTTGTCTGCTACAGTTATCCAAGAAGGAGATTTCTTAGGTGACCGTGGTGAGTTTACAATGGAAGCCGCTGGTGGTTTTGGATATCTATATCACCCAAGAAAGTACTACAGTAGTGCTTCTGACCGTGCTCCAATCGGTGCTCCTGAGCCAAATGGTTTTAGTAATGACCGTGTGATTCGCTATGCAGATGTACTTTTAATGACAGCAGAAGCTGCCTACCACACTGGTGACGAAGCTAAAGCACGTACATTGACAAACGAAGTACGTGCTCGTGCGCGTAATACAGCGACAAATCCACAAGCCTTATTGCCAATCGGTGGTAGTGGACCAGTACTTTTAGACAAAATCTACCACGAACGCCGTGTAGAATTAGGTTTAGAAGGTCACCGTTTCTTTGACTTAGTACGTCAAGGTCGTGCGGCAGAAGTAATGGGACCATTAGGTTTCCAAGCGGGTACACATGAGTTATTTCCAGTTCCTGAGTCTCAAATTCAGGCAACTAACGGAGCGATTACTCAAAACCCAGGCTATTAATAAATAAGTATTTAACTATGAACTATAAACGCTCTAACTATGAACCCCGTCTCATCAAACACTTTACTGGGAAGAGGTTTATCGTTAACGCGTTCATAGTTCATAGTTCAAAATTAATATTATGTTCTATATCAAAAATATAACTTTTTTACTAGCTATCTTGCTTTTTGCAGTGGCATGTGAGCCAGTTCAAGACCCAGAGATTGATTTGCCAGCAGTGCCTACTACTGCTTCATTTTCGGCAGAGCCTTCGGCTGACAATCCGAATTTAATCGTTATAAAAGACCTCTCGACAGGTTTTTTTAATCGTTTGTGGGATTTACCAGGTGGCACACCTAGCCGTTCTGACTTAGCTGTTGACTCTATTTTCTTCTCTCGTGCAGGCGATTACATGCTTTCTTTGTATGTTTCGGCTGAGGGCGGCGGAGGTTCTACTGTTGTCACAAAAACTATCAGTATAGCTGAAGACGCTGCTGTAGATTGCAGTGACGAAGTAGCCTTATTGACTGGTGACTGCTCACTAGAGGGTAAATGTTGGATATTTTCACCTGTGGCAGGTGCGATTACAGTTGGACCGACTGCAGGTTCAGGTGAGTGGTTTACGTCACCTGAAGGTGGTTTGGTAGATGCTCAATATGATGACAGAGCTTGTTTTCTAATTGAAGGCTTGGTTTACGATTACCGCAATAATGGTCAAACAGTTAACCCTTGGGATGGATTTGAAGTTCAAGATTTCGAACCAGAACCTAACCAAACTTGGTCATTTAACCCAACAGGAGGTCTAGACGGTAATGGACAGATTAGCTTGTCTACTGGTAGCTTTATGGGGGTACGTGACTCTGGTCCAGATTACGATATTGTTAGCTTGACAGAAACAGAGTTAATTGTACGTAGCCGTTTTCTTAATGCAGATGGCACTACTCCTGATGAAGGTTGGTTTGAGCTTTATTTTATAGCAGAATAAGGAAAAATTAGGAGTTGAGAAGAATAATCTTTCTCAACTCCTTTATTTTTAGGTTCTTTGGCAAATCCCCCCGTTGTACGGAACCAGCGGTGGAATGTGATTGAGAAAAAATAAGAAGCTCAAAGTTAGGTTAAGATTTGAACTCTTATTTTTTCACAATCACTGCTTGTCCCTCAACACGGGAAGATTTGTCAAATAACGCATTTTTATAGTCCAATCAGTAACATCAACTATACAACAAACGAAGTAATGCTTTCTAAAATATTGATATCCCTATCGCTTGGTATCTGCCTCATATCGCAATGCAGTCAACAGTTATCTAGTACTGGCAGTAAAGAAACACCAAAAATGATTTGGGTCGATGAATTTGATAAAGATGGTGCACCTGACCCAACTATTTGGGGATATGACCTTGGAGACGGTTGTCCGCATGCTTGTGGTTGGGGTAATGAAGAGTTAGAATACTACACTAGTAACCCAGGTAATGTACGCGTGGAAGATGGTCATTTGATTATCGAAGCACACAAACAAGAAATAAATGGAAAATCGTTCTCCTCTACTCGTTTGGTCAGTAAAAACAAAAAAGACTGGAAGTACGGTAGAATGGAAGTTCGAGCAAAACTCCCAACAGGATTAGGCACTTGGCCTGCCATTTGGATGCTTCCGACAGAAAATGAATATGGTGGCTGGCCTCACTCTGGTGAGATTGATGTCATGGAACATGTCGGCTATGCTAAGGATACTATTTATGGAACTATTCATACAGATGCTTACAATCACATAAAAGGTACGCACAAAACGGGCGAAATTTTTGTTCCTGATGCTGAAAGTGTTTTCCATACTTATGCTATCAACTGGACACCAGAAAAAATCGAATGGTATATTGACAATGTGATGTATCATTCAGTGGAAAACGAACGCCTTACTTCTGCGGAATGGCCCTTTGACCAAAAGTTTCACTTGATTTTAAATTTGGCTGTCGGTGGACATTGGGGCGGAAAACGTGGCGTAGCTGATGATATTTGGCCACAGAAAATGTTGGTGGATTATGTGCGGGTTTATGAATAAATCCTGCAAGATTTGGACTTCGGACAGAAGATATTAGACTTTGGACTTTTCTAAGTAAAATTTGCTTTAAAACTTGATATGCATTGATAATCAATAAGATACGCATGTGGTTAGTTTTATTTTTTTTCAAATCTAGTATAAAATATCTCAACAAAAAAAACGCATTAGAATTAATAACTCTAATGCGTTTTTTTATTTTATTTGAAGTAATCTAGAAATCAAACTTCCGTTTAACTCCCCTGCCCTTCTGCCTTCGGAATTACCTCCGTTTTCTCTCCAAAATACTGCGTAAAACGCTGCATGTCATTTGCCATATCTCCATTCTTAGTCGCACGAAAATAAGTATCGCACATTGCGCGGAATGTCTGATAAAAGAATCGGTCCATTTCAGAAACCTGCATGTCTTTTGTCCACAAATCAATCTTCAAAGTATCTAAGTGGTCTCTATCAAATAGAGAAAGTAACATCCCTTTACATTCAGTAGGCTTCACGTGAGAAGGATTGTCTGTTGCTTCCCAGTCAATTCTCACGGGCATGTTCTCTTCGTTCAATCCGATTTTTATCTTTATATCAGATGATTTTACAATTTTATCCATTTACTTTTTTTGTGCGTGTTACTTTCTTGTAGAAAATCAATTACGTTCTTTGTCAAAGAAGCATTAATTATAGCGCAAAGATACTCAAGAACTCTAAATTCTTAGCCTTCACTTAACAAATTCTCTTGCCGTTCGCCCATTTTCTTAATAATATGGGACGGATAGACTTTTTCTCCTCCTTCTATTCCTTGTGCCGCTATCAGCATTGCTTTTGCAACGTTTTCTGCTTCTACGGGTTGATACAAGTCAAATAAGTCTGTCGTAAATTTATTTAAAAAACGACCAATTGACTGACCTATAGCCTCGGCAGGGCGTCTATCCTCTCGCTTACCTAAAAGCAAAGAAGGTTGGAATATTTTAACCGACCAAAACGGTAATAGTTTTACCGCTTCCTCCGTTTCTCCTTTTACTTTATTATAAAAAACGGAACTATTCGCATCTGCGCCCGCAGAAGAAATGAGCAATAACTGATTTGTTCCATTCTGTGCAGCAATCTGAGCAGCATGATAGATATATTCAAAATCAACACGTCTAAATGCTTCTTGACTACCTGCGGCCTTTATCGTCGTACCTAAACAAATAAAAATATCATCGCCTTTGATAAGATGTCCAGAGTCACTCATATTATTGAAATCAATGACAATTTCTTCTATTTTTCCATCGTCAACACCCAACTTTCGGCGACCAAAAGAATAAACTTTTTTATAATTTTCACTCTTGGCTAATTCCTCCAGTAAGTGCCCACCCACCAATCCTGAGGCACCGAATACTAATGCTGTTTTATTATTTTTTGAAATTTTCATTGACTTTTCCTGTCCTATTTTTATTGCTTCCATGTAGCCAAAACGTTAAGAGTTCTGGATTTGTTTGTATTGGCACTACGGTGAAAACTGTGGATGAATTATTAAGATTACTCTTTGCTTATAATTTTTAGAAGTCAGGAGAGAGGTGTCAGGAGTCAGACCGCTCTGACTTGTACATTTATATCCGTACCAGTTAGAATAGTCTGACTCCTAAAATTCAACAAATAAACGAATTAATTTACCAATCCACAGTTTTCACCATAGTGCCTTTGTATTATAACATGCACAAGCAATTCAGCATCTCTACTTTCTCCCAGAAGTGGTTGATGTTATTTTTTAAATTCAAACTTAATTTCAAAGTGCAAATTCAAATTCTAAGCTGTTCTTGAATTTGAATTTGATACTTGCATTTGAATTTAAAAACACGAGAGTCTTCATCTAGAATTATACAAATCAACCTTATTTCCCCCTCCATTTCTATCTAAAACCAACTCGAACTCTTACGACGGCGACTCGTAGATTTAATTCCCAATGCCCCTAATAAACCACGTGTCAATTCACGCGCTACGGTACGCCCAATCTGACGCGTTGTGGTATTCGACATGACTTTTTCAAACATCGATTTTTCTTTGCGAGTTCGCCTAGAAGTTGTTTTCTTTGCTTTTGCCTGCTCCTTTTTGTTCTTTTCTTGCTGAGCATCCTCTTGCGCTTCTTCTATTTTTCCGTTCAAAATCTCATAAGCACTTTCTCTATCAATCACCTCATTATACTTCTCAATAATCCTAGATTTATCAATGATATCTTGTATCTCTTCTTCCGTCAATACATCCATGCGCGACTGCGGCGCACGCAACATTGTATGTGCCAAGGGTGTCGGAATTCCTTTCTCATTTAGCACAGTCACCAATGCTTCTCCGATACCTAATTCCGTTAACAACTGCGCAACATCGTAGTGCTCTGTAATCGGATAATTTTGCGCTGCTAACTTAATGGCTTTGCGGTCTTTAGCGGTAAAGGCACGGAGAGCATGTTGAATTTTCAAACCCAATTGTCCTAAGACAGCATCGGGCATATCTGCGGGATTTTGAGTAATAAAAAAGATACCGACTCCCTTTGAGCGAATAAGTTTAATCGTTGCTTCTATCTGGTCTAAAAGCACGTCAGATGCGCCTTTAAATACCAAATGTGCTTCATCAATAAAAAGCGCTAGAGCTGGTGCATCAGAATCTCCTTGTTCTGGTAAAGTGGCATATATCTCCGCCAGCATTTGGAGCATAAAAGTAGAAAACAGCTTTGGTTTGTTCTGAATATCCGTCAATCGAATAATCGAAACCATGCCTTTTCCATTCTCATCAATACGTATCAAATCATCAATCTCAAAAGAGTGTTCTCCAAAGAAAACTTCGGCTCCTTGTTGTTCCAATTCAACCATTTTACGCATAATCGCACCAATGGAAACAGAAGACATCGTACCATACTCTGCCTTAATTTCCGCCTTCCCCTCTCCCATAAAATATTGCAATACCTTACGAAAATCTTTCAAATCCAACAAAGGCATTTTCTTATCATCACAATATTTAAAAGCCAAAGCAACAATCCCAGACTGCGTGTCATTTAAACCCAATATCTTAGAAAAAAGCACAGGACCAAACTCCGTAATCGTCGCCCGCAAACGCGCACCAGGTTCATCAGAAAGAGACAAAAATTCGACAGGACTACTCCCCGCCTCAAATGGAAATCCAATAGCCGCATGACGCTCGTCAATCTTAACATGTCCCGCAGAGGGCATAGCTATTCCACTCAAATCTCCTTTCACATCCATCAACAAAACAGGGACACTCTTCGCAGATAACTGCTCCGCCAATATCTGCAATGTTTTTGTCTTACCAGAACCTGTCGCGCCTGCTATCAAGCCATGACGATTCATCATGCTCAAAGGCAAACGAACAATGCTATCTGATTGCGTTTCTTTATCATACATTGCTGCACCTAAGTCAATTGACGCACCTTCAAATGTGTAGCCTGTTTCTATTTCTTGTATGAAATTTTCTTTTGACATTGTTTATTTTTAAAATAGTCACCGATAAGAAGCATAAGCTCACAATATGCCAAATCACGCAACTCACAACTCCGTAACTCTAAAACTCTCTACTTCCTTCTCTCCTCCACCAAATTCCAACTCTTCACCCTTTTCTGATACTTTTTATAATCATCTGTCCACAAAGAAGCATCAAAATTAGCTTCCAATTCTGCCTCTAAATCTGGGTCTAAAAGCTCCCCAAAAAAGTCGATACCCGTTAGTTCTTCTACCTCATCTACCGAAACTGCGTAGTCTTTAATCCTTTTTTCGCTTCTTGCATTTGGCATAATGAATCCAATTGCCTTTTTCTCTGGGTCATCTAAATCCAAAAGAACTTTATAATAAGCAGAAGGTACACTGACCTTGCTATTTCCGATTTTCGTGATGATAGGAGTCGTTAATACAGGACCAGTAACGATGTAAAGGCGTTTGAATATTTTCGCCCATTTACGCGTATTCTCTTCTAATTCTCGCCAAATACCTTGGTTAAAACTACTCCTCTGTGGAGACATATTAGACATATAAAAACTCTCAGACATAGCTGTCGAGTTAAAATTCATATCTCCTGCTGGCGCCATGTGCCCACGGTCATAATCTGGATGCCCAAAGTCATATTTTGAACTCGACCCAGACCTTACCTTTGGGTCATCTCGAAAGTTATTACTCCGAGGAAAACGCTCTCCTGTCAAATTATCTCTGTGTAATTCGTAAGCGACCCACTCCGCCTGTTCGTGTTCCTCACTATAAGAAAGCGAATAATAATTGTGATTTATTACTACTCCCGTCGTGGAAGTAGGTAATGCATAATCGCGGTCGATAATGACTGTATCTTCTTCATAATCTGCCTCACTGCCGCCGCCCGAGGAATTATTAAAACCATAATACAATCCGACTAATGCTCCTATGAATAAAAGGACTTTAGTCACCATTCCGCTGCTAGCGTTGTTGCCTCCACGTTTATTACCTCCGTGATTTGTTCTAAATTTTGCCATTCTGTGTTTTGTTGGATGGTTGTTGAGTTATTTATTTCTCTTTTGTTTAATAGTTCTATATGAAATCGGTCGGTAAAGTTTGACATTAATTACTCAAATGGTGACTTTCCTTACGGACAAGTGAGTCGAATGTCGTCAACTTACGTGTCCGCATGGAGGAAGCATCTTATTGAAGATGCGCAATAATAGTATGCAAAGAGCGCATGATAGGAACGCGGATGATACGGATTTAACGGATTTACGCGGATTTTTAAAGAGTACTAAATAAAATCCGCGTCCTATCCGTGTTTTTCCGTGTTCATCCGTGTTCCTGCCCAGTCATACTGGAAGTCTATTTCCACTAAGTTGACGACATTCGACTTTGAGTCACCTTTTGAGTAGCTCTCTGCGATTTACCAAACAAAATCATAAAGAGCCAAAAAATAAATTGATAACTCTTTTCCAAATTCTAAAAAATACAATTAATGTAAATTTCTCTTTTAATACTGCTGCTGAATGATAACGCGAAAGTAAGAAAAAAGACTAACATCTTTGACCTCTCCTCCTACCACTCTTTTCTTCTCTCAAAAAAATTAACAAAGCTTTCACACTTACCGCTGTAACAAAGAAAAAATCAGGGCGTCTTCCAGACAATAAAACACCTCAACAGATTATGATTTAAAACTCTATTGGGCAATCTTAAACTGATTATAAATTTAATTTTTCCGTTTCAAAAACCGATTACATTTCCTAAAACCCAGATACCTTTTTAAAGCATTTTAGACTTTATAAATAAGATTTGAACGGCTTCAGAATTGCTCTTTTATCTCCTTTTTTCGTTGAAAATACTCACCAATAAACAATATTGTCTGCGTTTTTCGCCTTAAAAGGAAATAAAATAGCTACTTCTGAAACTCGTTCAACCTCATTCATAAAGTCTATTAAAAATCAATCTTATGTACGCATCAAATATCGTTATCGAACAAGAAAAGAAAGAAAAAAAGAAAAGCCGCGTTATTGCTTTTTTCTTTGGCGCAAGCTTAGTTGCTTTGGCTCTTTTGCCTTTGATGAACAATATGAAACCAGATGAGCCTAAGTACGAATCTGTGGTGACGATTGATTTTTCTGAAACCAAATTTGAAAAGGCTTCTAAAAAACCAGCTGAATCTGGTAAAAAGGGTGGAGAAACAAAACCGAAGAAAACGGAAAAATTACCCGTTCCTGAAGTAAAACCTTTGCCGCCAAAGCCGCCAGTCGTCACAACACCAAAACCTGCGCCACCAATCAAGACCGCACCAAAGAAAACACCTACGCCTAAAAAAACTATTCCAACAACGGTCCCTACGCCTACAAAAAAGCCAACGGATAAGGTGTCGACACCTGCGGATGCAAAAACGAGCACTCCCGACAAAACTGCGACTCCTTCTACTAAAAACGACGGCGGTAGCGGAAATGGTGCAGGTACAAAAGGAAATGGCAAAGCGTCAAAGTCTTCTGACGGGGATGATGTAACGCCTGGTGACGGCGATGACGGTATGGATTTTTCTGGCGACGGTATTTTTGGTCGTCGTGTGACTTACCGTGCTAATGTGAAGAAATTAGCTCAGGAAGAAGGAAAAATCGTTGTTAATCTTTGTATAGACCGTACAGGAAATGTCGTTTACGCCGAGAATAATGTAGAACTGTCTACGATTAAAACTAAAAGCATTATTAAGAAAACGGTGGAGACAACGAAAAAATATCGTTTTGATAAGGATTACACGGCAAAGACTAAAGAGTGTGGAAAATTGACATTCATCTTTGAATTGGATTAATAGAAATGAAACGCTATTATTAAAAGTGAAACACTAGACTTTAGAAATTTTGTAACTACTCAGGTTGGTATCGGTCACTTTGCCTAAAAAAGAGTGACACAATTAAAAGTTAGCGTAAGAATAGACAAAAGTTAGTGCCCGATACCTGTTCTAAGCCATGAGTAAGGTATCGGGCACTGATTTTTGTTTGAGATACTGTTAATTCTCCAAGTTGCATCTTGGATTTAACTAAAGTGACCGATACCGGAGTAGTTACGAAACTTTAAAAAACAAAAGCCTTGTACGAAATTTCGTACAAGGCTTTTTGCTTTTTCAGTGATCCCTGCAGGACTCGAACCTGCGACCTGCTCATTAGAAGTGAGCTGCTCTATCCAGCTGAGCTAAGAGACCATGCTTTAGGAAGCGGCGCAAAAGTATAACCGTTTGCTTTAATGGACAAGTAAATAAGCAATTTCTTTTAAAATTAGTTCCAAAAAAATGAAAAAAAAAGGAGAATGAAAATAAAAATCGGAAATAAGATTGATTCTCAATACTTTACATAGGAGTTAAAATGAGTTTTATTTTTATAAAAAATGCTTACTACTTTTACGAAGAGATATAATTCTCTCAAAAGTGAAAAATTCAACCGCGAAACTTAAACAGAAATCAAATAGTCCAGTTATAAATTATAATTAAATCATTAAAAATCTTACTATGAACAATGTAAAAATAGAAGACAGTTGGAAAAATTTACTCGCTAGTGAATTTGAACAACCTTATTTTCAAAGTATGTCCACGTACCTACGCAATCAAATCGCAGCGGGCAAAGAAATATATCCTCCCGGTCCGTTGATTTTTAATGCATTTAATACGACTCCCGTCAAGGATGTCAAAGTTGTTATTCTTGGTCAAGACCCTTATCACAACCCAGGGCAAGCAATGGGATATAGTTTTTCCGTACCACAGGGCGTTCGTATTCCTCCTTCTCTACGTAATATTTATAAGGAAATGGTGACGGATATTAATTTCACGCCTCCTGAGCATGGAGATTTGACAAAGTGGGCAGGTCAAGGTGTGTTAATGTTGAATGCGATGCTAACGGTAGAAGCGCACAAGGCAGGCTCTCACAAAAATATTGGCTGGCAAACTTTTACGGATTCCGTTCTAAGAAAACTGTCTGAGGAAAGAGAAAACTTAGTGTATATGCTGTGGGGCGGCTTCGCAAAAAAGAAAAAACACCTAATCGACGGAGAGAAGCACTTGATTCTAGAAGCGGCGCACCCTTCTCCCCTAGCTGGTGGGGCGTATTTCGGTTCTAAGCATTTTTCGCAGGCGAATGCTTATTTGAAAGCGAATGGCTTGGAAGAGATTGATTGGCAGCTTTAGAGAAGTTGTAGAGTTATATCGTTTTGGACTTTGGACAGAAGATATTAGACGTTAGATGTTAGACTTTTTTAAAGTAAAATCGATTTTTTGATTTTTATAAACATTAATAATCAATGGAATACGCATGTAATTAATTTTACTGTTTGGAAAATCTAATGTCTAACGTCTTCTGTCCAAAATCTAAATAGTTATAAAGTTACTGCTCTAACTTGGGCGTGTGCTTTACAATTGTATTGTTTTCATATACTTGAGCTCGATTATATTAAATAAAAAATGCATCTTTGAGTAATATTTCACTCCGTTTATAAAACTCAAAAGATGCAAAAATTCCTACTCTTTTTCCTCGTCTCTTCCTTCTTATTTGTTCTCTCTGCTCATAAAAATTATGACAAGCAGGAACAACAAAATTCACAACTAGCACATTCAAAGGATAAATCAACTGCCTCCTTTATAGAAAATAAAGGGCAATGGCATGATAATATACTCTTTCGTACGTCCTTGTCAGGTACATTCAATAGTCTTTTCTTGGAAGAAAATCGCCTGACTTATCAGTTGTACAATCAAGAAGAAATTGGTGATTTGCACGAAAGAAAAGACACTGACGAGGCATTTCAAGTCTCTGGACATTCCTACCACGTTTATTTTAAGAATGCGCAAATTCCAACAGCAAAATCTGTTGGAGTAAGGGCAGGAAAAAACAACTATTTTGTAGGCAATCAAACTGACAAATGGGCAAGAGATGTCAATGTCTCTGAGGAAGTTATTTACAGTGATATTTATCCAAATATTGACCTGCGTCTTTATAAAATTTATGATGATTTCAAATATGAATTTATCGTTGCGCCAGGTGCAAATCCACAGGAAATCATTCAAAAGTATGACGGCATTGATGATATGGTTATCGAGAACAATCAGCTCAAAATAATGACCTCAGTAGCTACCGTAACAGAACTAACACCTTTCACTTATCAAATTGAAAATGGTGTCAAAAAACAGGTTCCTTGTTTTTATCATTTAGAAAATAATGAAGTACGTTTTAGCTTTCCAGAGGGCTACGACACAGAGAAAGAGTTGGTAATTGACCCTACCGTAGTAGCGGCTACGCTAACGGGGCACAGCGTTTCAGGCTCTGCGGGAGTCTTTGGGATGTCCGCGACGTATGACAATGCAGCTAACATTTATACAGGCGGTGTGGCTTTTGGTTCTGGGTACATTGTGACTACGGGGGCATTTGAGGAGGAATTTAGCGGCGAACAAGACATAGTCATTACGAAGTTTAATCCGACGGGTACAGAGCTATTGTATGCTACTTATGTCGGTGGTGCGGAAAATGATTTCCCTATCAGTATGATTACAAATCTTGAAGAAACGATTTATGTCTATGGGAGTACAGATTCTCCAGATTTCCCTACCACGGGCAACGCTTTTCAGGCTTCAAAAAGTGGAGAAAAAGACATCGTTATTTATGCGCTCAGTGCAGAAGGTAATGAGCTTGTAAATTCTACTTTTTTAGGAGGTAATGAGAATGACGGAGATAATAAATCACCCATATTTTCATGTTATGGAGACAGTGAAAAGGGTGAAATCGTTTTAGACAATCAAAACAATGTTTACGTAACAAGCATGACTTCTTCTGCTGATTTTCCGATAAATAACGGGTTTGATAGCTCTTTCGCAGAGAATCCTTTCGATGCACAAAATCAAGACGCTGTCGTTCTTAAAATGAATCCAGATTTATCTGAAATCGTCTGGTCAAGTTTTTTAGGCGGCACCAATCTAGATGCAGGCATGAGTTTACGCGTCCTCGACAATGGAGAAGTCTATGTGGCAGGCTTTACTCAGGGAGAAGATTTTCCGACGACTCCACAAGCATTTATGTCCAATTACCCTGGAGGTAATGTCAGTGGTTTTATCACGAAAATCAGTGCTGACGGGACAGAAATACTCCAAAGTACTTTCTTAGGTACGTCCGAAGATGATAAAATCTACTTTATGGATGTGGATGCAGAAGAAAATGTACATATAACAGGAACAACAAGAGGAGAAATGCCGATAAGTGCTGGCGTTTATTCGAGCGAACAAGGAAGTCCCCAATTTATCACAGGGCTTTCGTCTGACTTGGATGTTTTAGTTTACTCCACGGTTATAGGACTCGGCTCGGGCGGAGCAGGATATGACTTTTTTAATAACGATGTAGATTTTGTCCCAAATGCGTTTACAGTAGACAAATGTGGTAATATTCATTTAACCGCTTATGGTGCAGCAGATGATTTACCTCTGACAGAAGATAGTTTTTGGTCAATGGGGAATACATTTTATATGATGAAATTAAGTCCTCTTGCACAGAGTCTTGAGTTTGCCTCCTACTATGGGCGCTCTAATCATGTCGAGGGCGGAATGAGTCGAATTGACCAAAATGGGACAATTTATCAGACGGTTTGTTCTTGTACAAGTAGTGGAAACTTTGCCTTAAACACCAATACTGATGCCTTTTCAGTAGAACCAAATAACTCAACTTGTGATGTTGGCGTTTTCAAAATTGAATATGAACAAGGAGAGGAAGGTGTTTGTGCCTTAGGTAGTAGTTACATTCCAGGTACGGATAATATACTTACGTCTGGAGAGGTTCCGCTTGCTCTTGATTTTGTTTTTTTAGGTCAAAATGCAGATGATGTTAGCTGGAATTTTGGAGAAGGTACAAGTTCTGAAGAGCTAAATCCTTCCCATACTTTTTCAGAAATCGGAACCTATGATATAACGATACTAGCAACTAATCCTGAAACCTGTAATGGAGAAGA
>CALDUB010000261.1 GCA_937923465.1 uncultured Saprospiraceae bacterium | reverse complement strand
ATTTGAAAACATCTTTATTCCGCTATTTTCCTCTTAAAAATAGTTCCGTGATGCAGACCATGCAACGATTTTTAAAAGAAAACTATCGAAAAAATCTTGTCTTCAAATTTTACCCAAATAAATAACGTCACTTACTTACATACTCGAAACATTTTTCAAAACGAACATCTATAATGTCCAAATTAAGCATTTTTTGGTTTCGCCGCGACCTCCGACTACACGACAACGCAGGCTTTTACCACGCTCTAAAAAGTGGTCATCCTGTCTTACCTATCTTTATTTTTGACAAAAATATCTTAGATAAGTTACCTGAAAAAGATGCTAGAGTCGGTTTCCTCCATTCTACCTTATCTGATATAAAGACAGAGTTGGAAAAATTAGGCTCTACTCTCGATGTTAGATATGGTAATCCTTCAGAAATATGGCAACAACTGCTAGCAGAGCACGATATCGCTCAGGTTTATACTAATCATGACTACGAACAGTATGCGATTAAACGTGATACGGAGGTCAAAGAAATGCTCGAAAGTAAAGAGATTGAGTTTAAAACGTACAAAGACCATGTTATATTCGAAAAATTTGAAGTAACAAAAAAAGACGGTCTTCCTTATACTGTTTTCACGCCTTACAGTAAGGTGTGGAAGGCAAAGTTGGAGACTAAAATGAGTAAAATGATTGAAGAGGCAAATGGCACAGAAGTCGATGTCTCTTATTTCTTCAAAGCCTACCCTAACGAAAAGTACTTTGCAAATCTTCATAAATCTTCTCCTGCAAAGATGCACAGTCTTTCTGAAATGGGTTTTGAGAAATCAGATATTGAGATACCAAGTACAACAGTAGCTCGCAAGGTTATTATGAATTATGACAAAACTCGTAATTTCCCTGCTAATGAGGAAGGAACTAGTCACTTAGGCATTCATTTCAGACATGGTACGATAAGCATCAGAGACAAAGCGAGAAAAGGTCAAAAACTCAATGCGACTTACTTGAGTGAGCTGATTTGGAGAGATTTTTATTCTCAAATTCTCTTTCATTTCCCTCATGTAGAGAAAAATGCCTTCCGCGAAAAATACGAACATGTAGAATGGCGCTACGATGAAGATGATTATAAAAAATGGTGTGAGGGTAAAACGGGCTACCCTATCGTCGATGCTGGTATGCGCGAGTTAAACGCGACAGGACACATGCACAATCGGGTACGAATGATTACTGCTAGCTTTTTGACAAAGCATTTGATGATTGATTGGCGTTGGGGTGAAAAGTACTTTGCAGAAAAATTACTGGACTTTGATTTGGCAAGTAATAATGGTGGTTGGCAATGGGCTGCAGGTTGTGGTACAGATGCTGCTCCATATTTTAGAGTTTTTAATCCCTACACGCAGCGCGAAAAGTTTGATAAAAATTGGGAATATGTGAAACGCTGGGTTCCTGAACATGGTACGGATGAATATCCAGAGGCTATGGTAGAGCATAAATTTGCACGCCAGCGGGCTTTGGATACTTATAAGGCGGGTTTGGCAGGAAGATAAAGTAGCACGGTCGTTCCACGCCGTGCATAAATGGTCACGGAGTGGAACCCGCGTGATACTTTACATGGCGTAGAACTACCGTGATACAAAGTAACTTTTGAAAACAAAATTCGTCTTATATTTGTACTCTATTCGCAACAAAACTGCAAATTAATCTATGACGATAACGGCCACAGATAGACAAACCGCAATTTTCCCTCTGCTAGATGTCGATTTATTTAAAAAACAAGCATTTCAATGGGCTGCGTCCTTTGAGGTATTTTGCTTTTTAGACAATAATGGTCATACTGAAAATGTCTACAATAGCCACGAAGGCTTATTGGCTGTTGGTTCAGAATCCTATATCCTGCATACCAGACCGCATGGCGCTTTTCGCGATTTGCAAGAGTTTTATGAGAATAAAAAGGATTGGTTATTTGGCTTCTTATCTTATGATTTAAAGAATGATACAGAAGCATTGGCTAGTCAAAATTTTGACGGTGTTGTAATGCCTGAAATGCACTTCTTTCAACCGACTTATGTCTTTGATATTCAGTCAGATATAGTTAAAATATCGAGTAAAGGTTTATCCCCAGAGTTGGTATTTAAAGTTATTCAGAATGTGGACATTTCCTCTTCCGAACTTAAAAATGACCGACCTCTCCCCTCTTTACAAGCACGTATTTCCAAAGAAAAATATATTGAGACTGTTAAAAAGGTAAAACAGAATATTCAATTGGGTGATATTTATGAAATGAATTTTTGCCAAGAGTTTTATGCTCAAAATGTGGAGATAAATCCTTATTCTCTTTTTCAAAAATTAAACAAAAAAGCAAATACGCCTTTTGCGGCTTTTTATAAGTTAAAAAACCGATATTTGCTTTGTGCTTCTCCTGAGCGTTTCCTGAAAAAGGAAGGTCGTAAGCTCATTTCTCAGCCGATAAAAGGCACTGCTCCTCGAAACAAAAATAAAAGCACTGATGACGCTCTGAAAAAAGAACTTTATCTCAGCCAAAAAAATCGTTCAGAAAATGTAATGATTGTAGACCTGGTGCGCAACGATTTAGCGCGTAGCTGCAAGGCGGGAACGGTGAAAGTGGAGGAATTATTCGGTATTTATGGTTTTGAAAAAGTATGGCAGATGATAAGTACTGTCGTCGGAGAACTGCGAGAAGATGTTCATTTTGTAGAGGCAATTAAGCGTGCTTTTGCAATGGGAAGTATGACGGGTGCTCCGAAAATTCGGGCTATGGAATTGATTGAAGAATACGAGCAAACTAAACGTGGGTTGTATTCTGGTGGAGTTGGTTATATCACTCCTGAAGGCGACTTTGATTTTAATGTTATCATTCGTTCTCTTCTTTACAATGAGGCGGAAAAATACCTCTCTTTTCAAGTTGGAGGCGCAATTGTCGATGCGAGTGACCCTGAAGAAGAATATGAGGAATGTTTGCTAAAAGGTAAGAATATTTCTGAGGTTTTGAGTGGCTTGTAGTATCACGGTCGTTCCACGCCGTGACCTATTTTACATGCACGGGGTGGAACCCACGTGCTACTTTACACGGCGTAGAACGACCGTGATACTATTTAAAAAAGGAAAACGCCGCTCCAAATACACGTTCAATTAGACGTGCTTCTTCCGTCACGATTTCTGCATCTGCGAGCATATTCTGACGAAAAGCCAATGTATCTCCTCTACTGGTAACCAAGCCATTAGGCAGTTCAATAGTGAGGCTATAGAATTCTTCTTCTGGTCTTGGCAAAAGTGATTTTGTTTTTACTTTCCCTTCGACTGCTCCATACTCTAAAAATGGATAAGTATCGAATTTAATGAGGACGCGCTGTCCAGCTTTAACTTTTCCTGAGCCAACTAATGGAAGTTCCACTTTACCGACAATATCTTGCTCTGTATGTGTTGGCACAATCGCCATGACGACTTCTCCATTTCTTACTAATTGTTGACTTAATTGGTCATCATAATATGTTACTTTTCCATCTACGGGAGCAGATAAGTAGTATTTAGTCTTCCAACTAATTATCGCATTTTTCAGTGCATTTAGTTTTTTTCGGATTTCTTGCAGATTGTTTTTACTTCCTCTATTCGTACCTACTTTTTCAGAAAGAATTTCAAAATTCCCGCTTTCAATATCTGTTTTTAACTTTAGCTTATTCTTTTCTAATCGAGTAATTTCGAGTTGCAAATTTTTTAAATTCTCTAGGTATTTATTGTAAGCAATCACATCGCCTGAGTCTTGCAATTTTTTTCTTTCCTCTGCCTTAGTCTCTAAGTCATTATTAATTCGAAACTTCTCTTTTAGTTGCTGTATCTCAACGTCTAAATATGCTAAACTTGCTTTATTGTTCTCGTTAATTTTCCAAATTCTATTAATCTTTGATTGATTAGAATTATCGTTCTCTTGCAATTTAAAATTACTAATGGTCTCATTAAAACTATCAAAAACAGGTTGAATTTCACCCACTTCAAAAGTATCAATGGGAGCATAAGAAAGGAATTTCTCTGCTTCAAATTCCATAAAATTATTCACTATCTGCTCTAATGATGTAATGTCTTCCAAGTTCGCATTTGCTAGGTCATTCACATAGCCAATCTCCTCGTCTTTCATCACAAATTCACCTTCTTGTTTTGTAAAAGTTACATAACCTGACGAGTTGGCAATGACAGAAATAGGCGGAATCGTCGTCGTCATACTCAAACGACCATCTACTTGGTCTGGATAGCTTATGTACCACATCAGACCAATAATGGTCAGAAAAGAGACCAGTGCAATGCCCGTCCCATACGAAACCAACTTGCGCGGTGGACGTGCTAAAATGTCTGATATTTCGTGACTGTGTTTTTCCATACTTTCCAAGCTGGAACTATGAACGAGCTAACTATGAACCTCGTCTCTTCAAATTGCTTTACTGAAAAGAGGTTCATAGTTAAATCGTTCATAGTTCATAGTTAAACCTTAAGTTGTTGCTTTACTAAATTATAATATTTCTCCCGGCGGAATAAAAGTTCCTCGTGTGGTCCTTGCTCTACAATCCTTCCGTCTTCTAACACAATAATGTTATCCGCATTACGAACTGTACTCAATCTGTGCGCGATAACAACTACTGTTTTCCGGTGCAAGAAATCATTGAGGTTTTCGATGATAAGAGACTCATTTTCAGCGTCTAAGGCATTTGTAGCTTCATCTAAGAAGATATACTTTGGATTTTTATAAACTGCTCTAGCAATCAAGATTCTTTGTTTCTGACCTTGACTTAAACCCATTCCGTTTGCGCCAATCTTAGTATCGTATCCCTGCGGTAGACTTTCAATAAAATCTTTAATATTAGCCACTTCCGCAGCCTCGAAAAGTCTTCTTTGCTCTAGTTCTTTCTCCTCTCCAATCGCAATATTATCTGCAATGCTTTCTGAGAAAATATAGCCTTCTTGCAATACTGCGCTGCATTGTGAACGCCAAAATGCATTCAAGAAGTTATTGATAGGAATATTGCCCAATTTAACCTCTCCTCTATCGGGTTGATAAAAATTGAGTAACAATTTGAGCATAGTCGTTTTACCACTACCACTACCTCCTACTATGGCAGTCGTTTTGCCTTCGGGAATAAAACAAGAGACATTTTTTAGAATCGGGCGCGTATTTCCGCCTTCATAACTAAAGTCTACATTCTCGAAGTATAAATCTCCATTTTCAGGAATAATCTTAATTTTCTGTTCAGGGTCTTCCTCGTTTTCTGCCTGGTGTATTTCGTTCATCCGTTCGAGATTCACCTTGGCTTCTTGTAGGTTTTGCACAAATTGTAACAACTGATGCAAAGGCATATTTATCTGACTGATGATATACATAACAGCAATCAACATCCCCAAGGTCATCGTTCCTTTTATGACAAAGTAAGCAGATAGGACAATGAGTGTAATATTCTTAATTTCGTTCAAAACTAACACGCCTGCTCTTTGTCCTTGAGTCGCGTTTAGATAATCCATGCTTAGATTGTGCAGACGAGCTTCGGTTCTCTCCCATGCCCAACGGCGATTGCGTTCTGCATTATGCAGTTTTATTTCTTGCATACCGCTGACCAATTCTACCAGTTGATTATAATTATCAGCAGCACGGTCAAAACGTTTATAATCTAAATCCTTCCGTTTTTTGGTAGAACGCCAAACATAAATCATATAAATGACCGTGAAGCCCAAAAAGACTCCAAAAACTATCCAATTATAAAACGCTAACACAAGCCCCATTAGCACAACTGTCGCTACGTCAAATACAGACAGTAAGGTAGAGGCAGTTAGTAAGCGTTCTACCCGTTCGTTGTCATATATTCGTTGGATAAGGTCAGAGGTCATCTGTCTATCAAAGAAGCGCATCGGTAACTTTACTACCTTGATTATAAAATCAGAAATCAAGCTGATTTTTGTCCGAACACCTATATGCAAAAGGATTTGCCCACGTAAATTTTCTACAGCTAATCGAAGTAATAATAAAACAAACCACGCTCCTCCTACTGTATATAAAAGACGCATATCTTCATTCATAATCCCTTCATCCACAACCATTTGCACCATAAAAGGAAAAAGTACAGATAGAATAGAAGTAAGAACTAGTCCGATAACTAATTGAGCAATTAACTGCTTGTATTGAGACGCATAAGCATATAAATACGCAAATCCTCCACGGTCAGTTTTGACATCTTCTTGCTCGTCAAAAGCAGGTGTTTTCTCTAAGACTAGAACTGTTCCTGTATTTCTAATCTCTGGGTCATAGTCTTGTGTCAACCAACCACTTAAAAATTCTTCTTTCGTTAGTTTTAGTTTTCCGTGGTCGGGGTTTGCGACCCAAACGAAGTTTTTATTTATCTTATAAACTACGACGAAATGGTCATCTCGCCAGTGTGCAATCAAAGGAAGAGGCACATCATTGACTAATTGTTCATAATCCACCTTTGCGCCAAGAGTACGCATGCCGATGTGTTCCGCCGCATCGCTAATACCACGCAGAGATACACCTTCGATATTAATACGAGTGAGCCCTCGCAAATATTCAAGAGAGAAAAAACGTCCATAGTGCTGAGCCACCATGTGCAAACAGGCGGCGCCACAGTCCATGGCGTTTAGTTGTTTATAAAATGGAAATTTATCTGCCATTTATGATTTCTTAAAGCGGGTTGTAAGTTTTATATAAAATTCCGCTTTCTAAATTCAGGTTTATCATGGCGAATAGCCACGTTTTCTAATCGTTACATATTATAAAAATCAATAATTATACCACCTGAAAGCTAAACTACAAAAGTCTATCTTTAAACGGTAAAATTACCCATTTCTTATCGGAACAGCAGTATTCTTTTTGGATGTTTGCCTCTCAGAATCCAAATAATGGGACTCCTAGCTCAAGTACGGTTGGCTTTTAAAAATTCTTTTTGAATGGTTTTCGTAGAGTAAAAAATGAGTCTAAAGCCACCTACTTAAGGATGTTTTTTTGCCCATTTATCTCCTAAAACGGTCTTATTCAAAAAGTTTAAACATTGTGTACATAGGATTGTACTTTACTATTTCTGTGTGCGTGGATAGCAAATGTAGATTCAATTTTTGAATTGAAGAACATTTTTTTAATAAATATTATTTTTTTGGTTGATTCATGCGAGAATCAAGTATAGATACCTATTCATTTATATGTAAAATGAAAATAATTTAAGAGTTTGTCTAAAATAAAAGGTTCTCTGACAAATCCCGTAAAGTGTGATTGAGAAAAAATAAAAACGGGACAAAATTTATCAATTTGATAATTCTTGTCCCGTTAACATAAAAACATGCGTTGTTGTTCTTGTTTTTGTTTCTACTTAACCCTATACTTCTTGACTCATATGTGGAAAAGTGCGTCCTTGTCGCTTTTCAGAAAAAAAGTCTGTTGTCGCTTCTGTTTTAGCTACAGGTTGTAATTCTTCTTTCAAATCAGTAATGCGTAGTTTGCTGTCATAAACACTAATGAAAAGAGCAAATGTTAAAATACCAATGTAAATTAAAAATAACATAATGAAAGTGTTTGAATTGTGATGTAAGTTCTGATTAAAAAAACAGTAAAAACACGGGAGTATGCATCAACTGTCGAGGGAGAGGGGAAAAATTGTAACGATATAAATCTTTTGAAAAATTTGGTACAATAGTTTCAGACCACTTGTATAAAGTGAGAAAGAACCATTTAAAAAAAATATATAGGAGGAAAAGTTACTAAAGGAGGGCATTCATCGTCTGAATATGTAACAAAGGTAAGCAGTTCGATGGAATTTTCAAAATAAAATTTTACTTTTCAGGTGTCAAAAAGGATTTTCAAATATTAAATTTGATAAGTACAAGCATAAAAAATACAAATTTGTGACATAGATAAACAAGCGACTTCGCCAAAGTCAATACTGATAAGGGTTTCAGAAGACCTAAAATTCATCTTACATTTATCAATAATGCGTTTAGAAAAGTTCTAGCTTGGAATATTTTTTGAAAAAAAACACATTATTAGATTACATTTGCAATCTGCCAAATTAAAAAGTAGAAATAATCTGCCTTTTTACAAAAACAACTAAATAAAATATGAAAATTGGAATTATAAGAGAGGGAAAAACGCCACCAGACAGCCGCGTACCATTGACTCCTGCTCAATGTAAAGAGGTAGCTGAAAATTTTCCAGTTTCTATCACTGTAAAGCCTGCCACAGGACGCTGTTATACGAATAAAGAATATGAGGAGCTAGAAATTCCTATGGCTAATAACTTGGCAGATTGTGACGTACTCATGGGCGTCAAAGAGGTCCCAATTGGTCAATTACAGTTTAGAAAGACTTATTTTTTCTTTTCACATACTATAAAAAAACAATCTTATAACCGCGACTTGTTACGTGCCTGCGTGCAAAGAAAGATTCGATTGCTGGATTATGAAGCCTTAACAAATGCTCGAGGTCAACGACTGATTGCTTTTGGTAAGTTTGCCGGTATGGTTGGGGCGCACAATGGTTTGATGACCTATGGCTGGCGGACACGCACCTTTGACCTGCCTCGGATGAATGAAATGCATGACTATGCAGAGGCTGTTGAACTTTATAAGACAGTTAAATTTCCTGCATTGAAGATTGTACTGACAGGTACAGGTCGTGTGAGTACAGGTGCGGCATCGGTCTTGGATGATATGGGAATTAGAAAGGTGAGCCCTGAAGATTTCTTGTCTTACACTTATCCAGAGGCGGTTTACACACAGCTATCTTGCAGTGATTATGCAACACATAAGGAAGGTAGAGAATTTGTCAATCAGCATTTTTATGACAATCCGACAGAGTATAAAAGCATTTTCGCGCCTTATGCGCGTCGAGCAGATTTGATGATTAATGGTATTTATTGGGATAATCAAGCTCCAGCATTTTTCACGCAAGAGGAAATGACAAAAGATGATTTTAATATCAAGGTTATCGCTGATGTCACTTGTGATATTGCACCGATTTCGTCTATTCCTTCGACTATTGATGCGTCAACGATTGCTGACCCAATTTTTGGTTTCGACCCCAAGACTGGTCAAAAAACGGCGCCATTTGGCGACCATGTCGTAGATATGATGACGATTGATAATTTACCAAATGAATTGCCGCGGGATGCGTCTTTATCCTTTGGTAATCAGTTCATTAAGAACATTTTACCTGAATTATTAAATCCTGATAGCGATGTTATTAAACGTGCTTCGGTCACTGAAAATGGAGATTTAGGTCCACATTTTGAATATTTGAGAGGGTATTTGAATGGGGAAGAATAGGTTGGTTATTGGTTACTAGTTATTGGTTATTTTTGTCTTTTAGAAAATAACCAATAACTAGTAACAATTAATTCATGATACAAGCCAAGCGTCAATTCATCTAACAATAAAATCAAATATTCTCAGCCACTTCATTTGCAAAATTACTCTCCAAGGCGCCTATCAATAAATCAGTCGCCTCTTTCGTTTCCCTTTCTATCTTGTAAACAGTATCTTTAAAACTTGTATTAGAAATAACTCGTCTCGGTGAGCCTTTATAAAAGTTTTTTCGGTGGATATCCTTCGGTGTTTCTGCATCCTTTCCTTCATTTACAACGACCATATAGCTTTCAGTTTCCTGCGCTACAATACGATGTTGCAAACCATTTTCTTGCTTAAAAATCCAGTAAACCAATGGAGATTTTAGTTTAAATTCTACACCTCGTAGGAAGTCATCCTTCTCTAGAGGTTTCTTTTTTCTACTGTTAAAATCTGTATACAAATACTCTTCTCGTGGCGCAATAACTTGCTGACTGTCAACACTTTGAGATATTACCTCATTGTAATATTCAGCTCTAAACCAAACCAATTTAGCAGAGTATTCTATTCCAAAAGTATTGAAAATATATTCATATTCCTTCATGATTTCTAGCAAATCCTCCCCTGCCCCGTATATGCCTAAGGTACACTTATTGACTTCAGGATTTAAGGCAGAAAGTAAATCAATTTGGACTTTATTGAAAGTAGCTTGCCACGCTTCAATTGTATCATTAATCTTGGGCACATAAGGCTTTAAATCTAGACAAACTAGACCAATTTCCATTTCAATCGCTTCGATATTTGTGCGCAACTGAACAGCTTTTTGTTGAATTTCACGCAAGACTTGTAAATGTGTGATTTCTGTCACAGTTAGCGTTTCCCCTTTCTCTGCCGCCGCTTTTTCTTCCTCTTCTCCTCTAAGCAATAAATCGGTAAACTCCAACCAAGTAAAAGAGTCATTTAAAGAATCCAAACTGTAACGCAACTCTCCCGCCAAGTCAGCATTATTCACTTTCTCTAATTCTTCTAATAGCAATTCTAATCCTAGCGGGTCATTTTCTACCGCTATAATCAATTGATTGCCAGATACATCACATCTAATGACGAGCTTTTCATCCCAAGGAAATTCGTTGACTTTTTTCGATAAAGGTGTCACTAATTCTTCATGAATAGCGCGTTGTAATTGCCTAGCGCCATATTTTTCGTCGTATCCTTTTATAGCTAAATATTCTTTGGCTTTTTCTGTAATGTCCAAATCAACCGTACGATGACTCAGACCTTCACGCTTTTGCAAAAGGGCAAGTTCTCTATTCAAAATAAAGCGAACGGTCTCTGATGAAAGGGGCGCAAAAGGGACGATGCGGTCTATTCTATTAAATAATTCGGGACGAAAATATTTTTCGGCAGCCGTGACGAAGTGGTCAGAGATATCCGCTGTACTTTTTTTGCTATTCCAACCGATACCTTTGGTTTGCAGATTAGCCGCACCAATATTAGAAGTCATGATGATTATCGTCGAACAAAAATTTACTGTTTTGCCCCGACCATCGGTCAGACGCCCTTCACTCAGCACTTGCAAAAGCAAATCATAAAAATTCTTTGCCGCTTTCTCAATCTCATCAAATAATACAACCGAAAATGGCTGACGGCGCACACCAGAGGTCAACAATCCATCCGCATTTCCGATACCTATCAATCGAGAAACCTCATATGGATTTGAATATTCACTCATGTCAAAACGCAAGAGACGGTCGCGTTTTCCAAACATAAATTCCGCTAAAACCTTACCCAATTCCGTTTTACCCACACCAGTAGGACCAACAAAGAGAAAAGAGGCAATAGGTTTATTGGTGCGAGAAAGTGCCGTTTTTACTGTCGCCAACATATTTGTGATGGCGCTGACCGCATTTTGCTGACCAAAGACTTGATTATTAAAATCAGACTCAATTTGTGCCGTATTCATCTTGGCAGCTGGGTCAATCATAAACATCGGCATCCCACTCTCTTCTGAGAATGCTTTGATAATTTCTTTTTGCGAAAGCTTTAAAGCTTTGTCCGTCTTTTCTCTAATTTTAGGATTCAGCAAAACACTCTCGATAAAACGAATTGGCTTGCCTGGAAAACCAGAATACGGCATAAATCTGCGGTGCAAACGAATGATTTCTTTGGTTGCATTTTTCTTTAAATCAATCTTTTGTTTCTTAGAAACAGACTGAATTTTATCGGTGATTATTTTCTCTAATTCCGCCCCTTTGGGTTCTACCATTTTTATCACTTGAAAAAGAGATAAAAATCCTGGCGCACGTAGTTCTATCTGCGCAGCTTCTTCAAAAGTACATTCAGAAATGAGGACAACCTCTCCCCTTCCGATAAAACCGCGCAGGTACTCCGCCATACTAATGCTATTCCCTTCATACTGCCCCACTTCAAATAAATCGACCAAACTTCTAATAAAAAGTAAGTCTCCCGTTTGCGCTAATTCTTTCGCTAGATTAGCCAAAGGGTCTTGCCAGCCCGTCTCTTTTGTTAGCTCTTTGATGAGCACAGAGGCAGTTGTTTCCCATATATCTCCCTGATAACCAATCTCTTGCTTGCGTCGTGCGACTTCGCGGACTAAGGTAGATTTTCCGACACCAGATTTACCTACTAACAAAATGCTACGCCCAAAACTACTGCGCAATGCATTTCCAAATTGTTGCAACCATGCCGCACCACCAAACATCGCTTGGTCTTTAATCTCTAGTTTTTTTGCGACATCTGGTAATAATCGCTTTGACTCTTCTATCGCCATTTCCTCCACTTCTGACAGCGTCGGGATAGACAGAGAAACCTCTTCTTTTATAATCTCTGCCCCGTCAAACCAGATGGCTTCTATGATATTTTGTACATATTTCAGACGATTTTCTCTCGAAAATTCTAGACGTACAGACTCTTCTGCCCTTTTCTCGACTTCTGCTTCTTTATTGCTAAATGATTGAATGCCTAGCGCAGGAATAAACGACAAAAAGCCTTGTCCATGCGAACGCGTGAAATAAGTAAATTCTAATGAAAACTCAGGATGCGTAATACGGTCGCGTGCCGCTAAAAAAGAAACGGTTAGAACTTTTTTAGTGAATTCGCCGCCTTGTATCTCATTTATCATCGCGCCATAGCGCCCTTTATTCAAACGATTTTTTTGAAAACTTTGAGCGTATCTATCCGCTGTATTTTTGCTTGCTTCATTGAACTGAAGAGCCTCCGCATCCGTCAAAATGAACTGAAACGAGCCACCCGAAGAGAGTTTCAATTGGGCAATGTGCAAGGGTATTTTAATGTCATAAGCCATAATCCGCGAAAGATACAGCGTAAATGTTTATTTTCAATTACATTTGCGAAAAAGGTTTCTTTATGGTGGACGGTGAACGGCCGCTGCGCTCGACGATAGACGGGCTGCGAACATAAATAATTAGACTTATTTTCCAACAACTAACACTTATATGCAAGATACAATCATCATTCGTGCTAATCGTACGCATTTAGAGGAATTAGCGGTACTCTTTGACGGATATCGGGTATTTTATGAGCAAAAATCTGACTTAGAAGCGGCTAAAAGTTTTCTGGCGGATAGAATGGATAAAGGGGAAAGTGTTATTTTTGCGGCACAATCTGAAGGTAAACTAGTCGGTTTTACACAATTATATCCACTTTTTTCTTCTGTAAGTATGCAGCGTTCTTGGCTACTCAATGACTTATTTGTCGATAAGAGTCAACGCGGAAAAGGTATTTCTAAAATGCTGATGAATGCGGCAAAAGAACATACAATTCAGACAAAAGCAAAAGGATTAACGCTGGAAACAGGGAAAGGAAATATAGTGGGAAATAAGTTATATCCTGCGGTTGGATTCACTTTGGATGAGGAACATAATTATTACTATTGGACTGCGGAGAAAGGGGAATAGAATTATCAATTTGAAGAAGTGACTGTTCAGGTTGGCATCGGTATCGGTCACTTTTATCGAAAAAGAGCTGTAATATCAAAGTTTAGCCTAACAATAAACAAGAGTTAGTGCCCGATACCTGTTTTTTGCCACAAAAGGTATCGGGCACTGATTTTAGATAAGGTTCCGTTAATTTCTTAAAAAAAATCTTTAATTTGATTAAAGTGACCGATACCTAAATAGTCGCCTAAAGAATACGCAAGTTTTAAAAAATCACCACAACAGTTAAGAAAATGCTATCAACCACCTTCCAAAAACGTGTTCGCTACGGAGAAACAGACCAAATGGGCTATCTCTACTACGGAAATTATGCCCAATATTACGAAATCGGCCGAGCAGAAATGATACGAGAATTAGGTCTAACCTACGCAGACATGGAAGCCGTACATGGCGTTCTAATGCCCGTGATGTCGCTCAATCAACGTTTCGTACGTCCAGCACGATATGATGAGTTGATGACGATAAAGACGACCCTTCGCCATTTACCTGATAATTTTATTACCTTTCACCATGAGATTTTTAACGAAAAAAATAAACTTGTAAACGGTGGAAGTGTTAAATTGTGCTTTGTGGATGCAAAAACCAACAAAAGCATTCCTGCACCAGAGTATTTATTAGAAAAATTACGCCCGTTCTTTCCAATTTTATGAAAAAGAGTTTCTTCCAAAACATAAGACAATTTTTCGCTCGATTTTCTGCTAAGAATATCACAGCATTCGTGATGGCACATCCGCTTATCGTGGCGTTTATTGATTGGACAAAGCGCAAATCATTTCCAGGATTTTTCTATGTTCCTATTTATGATGTTGCCATTTTTTTATGGAATGAAATTAAGGGATATTCGCTAAGTATTCGGGCGAACTCTATTGCTTACAGCTTTTTCATTGCACTTTTCCCTTCGCTGTTGGTCTTGTTCACCTTGGTTCCTTACTTTTCAGAATTGATTCTGTCCTTCCTTCCCGACTCGGAAAATTATACGACAGTCATGGTAGAAGAATTAAATCGAATTATTCCCGGTATAGATATCGAAATCACCAATGAAGACGCCTTAGAAGATGCCGTCGAACGCAATATTTTCACTGAGACTATTGAAGATATTTTACGTACGCCTCGATATGGTCTACTCTCCTTAGGTTTTGTTTTAGCGATGTTTTTTGCGAGCAATGGGATGATGGCAATGATGATTGGTTTTGAGAAAGCTTACGACAGTACTTTTAAGAAAAGAAATGGTCTAAAAACACGTGCTGTTGCGATTGGATTGACATTTTTATTGGGTTTCATGCTGATTGCCTCTATTGTTTTAATAATTTTAGGAGACATGATTTTGGCAAAAATCACTAATTTTTTACACTGGGATTGGTTTGTCAAATTCTCCTTTAGTACTTTGCGCTTGGTGGTTTTTGTGGCGCTCTTTTACTTCGGTATCGCGCTCATTTATAGATACGGTGCATCAACTTATCAAAAGTTTCGCATTTTCTCTCCTGGCGCTTCTTTGGCGACCGTTCTATCTATTATTTCGTCTGGAGCATTTGGTTATTACATCGAAAATTTCAGCCAATACAATCGCCTTTATGGCTCTATTGGTACGGTGATTATCCTACTTATTTGGCTACAGATTAATGCTTTTATTATCCTTGCTGGATTTGAATTAAATGCGAGTATTGCAGTGAATAGAGATTTGAAGGAACGGCGGGAGGAAGATTAATAAATTCGAAAATAAATCAACAAAAAATCCCTAAGTTCTTAGATAGAGCTTAGGGATTTTTTTAATTAAAAGCGTCTATCTCGACCGCCGCCAGAGTCACGACCGCCGCCGCCGCCACTATTCGACTTTCTCTTTCCTCTAAAATGGCTATTTCCACCACCTTTATTATCGCTATTTCTTCTATGATGAGGCTTTTTGCCGCGTCCGCCACCGCCACCGCCGCGATTTTTTTCTTGCTGTACATCATCAGGATTATCTATCGGCTCGTAGCCTTCGACAACTTCTGACGGCAGTTTTTCTCCTACCAATCTCTCAATTCCGCGTACTAAACCAACTTCGTCAGCCGCAACTAAAGAGATAGCTTCTCCACTGGCACCCGCGCGTCCTGTACGTCCGATACGATGTACATAGTTTTCAGGTACATTTGGCAAATCAAAATTAATGACATGTGGCAAAAGTGGAATGTCCAAGCCACGAGCTGCGATATCTGTCGCTACCATTACTCTGATGTTTCCGCTTTTAAAACCAGCCAAAGCCTTGGTACGTGCGCCTTGCGACTTGTTACCGTGTATCGCTGCTGCTGTGATATTTTGTTTTTCTAATTTTTTCGTCAGACGATTTGCTCCGTGTTTGGTACGCGTAAAGATAAGCACCTGTTGCCAGTTGCCGTCAGAGATTAGTTTGATAACTAAGTTAGTTTTATCTGTCTTGTCAACGCGATAAATCTTTTGCTTAATCATCTCTACCGTTGAATTCTCAGGCGTTGCCTCAACGATAACTGGATTGGTCAAATAAGTCTGTGCAAGTCTCTTAATATCAGAATTGAAGGTCGCTGAGAACAATAAGTTCTGGCGTTTTTCTGGCATTACTTTTAAAATGCGCTTCAAATCATGCACAAAACCCATATCCAACATTCTATCTGCCTCATCCAATACCAAAATCTCTACATCAGCCAAAGAAAGCTTGCGCTGTCCCTGCAAATCAAGCAAACGTCCAGGTGTTGCCACCAACATATCGACTCCGTTACGCAGTTTTTTCACCTGTGGCACGGCACTCACTCCACCGAAGATAACAGCGGTGCGAAAGTCTAAAAATTCACTATATTCTTTTGCGTTGTCGTAGATTTGAGCGGCTAACTCACGCGTCGGTGTTAATACCAAAGCACGAATTGGTCGCTTACCTTGTGGTTGTCTTTTGGAAAGAATATGAAGTAATGGTAAGACAAAACCTGCAGTTTTTCCTGTCCCTGTCTGTGCGGACGCTAAAATGTCATTACCTTCCAAAACAACAGGAATTGCTTTTTCTTGAATTGGGGAAGGCTCTGTGTATCCTTTTTTCTCAATTGCTTTCAATAGGGCTTCTGATAAGCCTAAATCACTAAATTTCATGTATATTGTTTGAGAAACGGCCTGTTTCTGCTAATTCGCTTTTCACATTCAACTTCTGTTTTCTCAAAAAATAGTGTTCATGAATTATTTCAAAAAGAAATACACAAAAGCTCCGTTTCGGAATGCGAGGGCGAAGGTACATCCTTTTTAAGGGGATTCCAATCCATTCATGTATCGTTTAAAATTACATAAGGAATGGATTGGAAAGGAACTTATAAGCCAAATTTAATTTCTCTTTAAATTTATTTTTTAAGCTATTTAACAAAAAATGCTACATCTTTGAAGACATAGCATTTTTTGTATATTGATTTTCATCTATAGAAAAGCAAATTAAATCACTTCAAAATCACCTTCTCTCCAAACACTTTTCCCTCATATTCTCCATTCAAAAAGTAAATCCCTCGCGCAAACGGACTCACATCCAAAGTCATTTTTTGACTCGTCAAATTAAACGATTGAACTCTACGACCAGAAACATCTGTTAAGTGTAAAATATCAATATTTTTAGTTAATTCTACCGTCAAATAACTTTGTGCAGGTTGAGGATAAACTTTAAAAACATCGGTAGCAGCAATAAAATCAGTGCCAGAAGGCATATCTGTTGGCTCTTCTTCTATCACAAAGTCCCAGGCACCTCGACCATAAGTTCCAAAACGTACTAAATTTAAATCTTCCACATATTGAGCCGACCAATAAGTCTGACTTGGCGCACACATTCCTGACATATCAAACCATTTTTCCTCTGCCACGATGTAAACATAAGGACCGTCTTCTGTCGCAGCAAAAAGTAATGTTTCTGTAGCATTGGCTGTGATTTCAAAAACAAGTGTTGGTGGTAATCCTTCACTAAAATCAGAGAAAAATTCACCTCCGTTTGTTGATTTGTAAACTGCAGGACCAGAGTATCCGCTGCCTGCTAAATAAACCGTGTTAGAGTCGATTTGTGAAGCGAAAATGGATTGACCGTATAGATAATGTCCGTCACTTAGGAAGTTGACATTTTGTTCGAAACTGCTTCCGCCGTCATTTGAGTAAAAAAAGCGTCCAGTGTATGTAGCTGTATAAATTATATCTGGATTTAAAGGAGAAACAGCAATCGCAGAAAGTTCGCCCTCGCTGACACTATAAAAATCATAATAAAATTGTGAGGTAGAAATACCACCGTCTGGTTCTTTTTCGAGTTTGATTAAATGGGAGTTGTTTCCTGTGCCATTCAAATTTCCTCCTGCTAGATAAATTGAATTTTCTCCAGGAATCAAAGTCGGCTTTAATGGAGGTAACCAAACAAGAGAACTATTGCTTCCCATGTCATAATCATTCGTATAGCCACCACTAAAAGCATTATCGTAGTAAGTAATCCAACCATAAGGATAAACCGTCCAAAAGCTATTGCCATTGTTAGTAAAGGTGACATGTCCATAATCTCCAGAGATGACCTGGTCAAAATTTACAGCCTCTTCTCCCCCGTCATCTAGTCCTCTCTGCAATCCTTGGTCCTGCGAACCTGCAATGATATAATTGGCGTCAGCCTCTCCACTTTTCACACTATAATACTGACTTACATTTAAACCATCCATTCCTATATTATCAACAGATGCTAAGTTATCATAAGAAATACTCAGTCCTCCGTGATTACTAATCAGCGCAAATACTTCTCCGTCTGCTGTGGTAAATTCATTAAAGTCCATCATGTCCGCATGTAACTTTGAGGACACATTTTCATAATATTCGTACCATTCATTGACTAAATCCCAAGATTGTCCGCCGTCCCAAGTCCGAAAGCAGTTTAATCCACCTGCATACAAGACATCAGGATTGGAAGGTGAAAGATAAATGCCTACTTCCCAAGGGGTATCTGGCATTGTTCCTTGTTCCGTCCAAGTTTGTCCAAAATCAGTGGTTTTATATATTTGATTTCCGTTGCTATAAGAATAGAAAATTGTATCTGTTTCCGTTACAGAACCAACAAAAGAAATTCTACTCGGTGCTAAAAATTCATTTGATGTGCTCAATATTTCTGCGCTTCCGTCTGATTGATTAAGCCGTGACAAACGAACACTATTCCCTATTCTCTCTAAAAAATATAGCTCATTCGAATTATAAGGCTTACAAATCGTCACATTATTATTACCATTGCTCGTTCCATTGTATGCACTGAGTTGAGTGTATGATTCTCCTTTATCTTCTGATTTAAATATGCGCCAGTTTCCCCAATAATCTGGTTTAGAAAGCAAATAGATAGACTGTAGAGTATCCCCCATAATTTGGGTTTGCTTTATCCGTCCGTCTTGGTCATTTATATTGACACCAGTCGATGCGGTCCAAGATAATCCATCATCATCAGAGTAATGAGGAACATTATTGATAGACGCGATTAGTCTTCGTCCAGTCTCTGTTGTCATAAATTTGAGCGTCCCAACATTAAAACGATAATCTTGATTAACAACTTCCCAAAGCGAACCGTCTCGTTGTCCTTTCCACAATGTTCCACCCGCAGAAATAAGCCAGATTTCATCTGTCTCTGGGTCAAATTCTGTGTCAAATACACTCCCTGCTTGATTGCGACTACCTTTCTCTTGCCACATACCCGAAAAAACGCCCGCTACAATAGTATCTGACATTCCAGAACCTCGCATATTGGCGATGTTGTGACCAGCTTTTAGTCTTCGTTCCGAACGAGCGCGTTGATTTTGGTATTCTAAATCACGCCAATTATCGCCTGGCGCGGCGCGGTGCATCAACTCTATCCATTCTTCTCGTTTTGACTGACCTTCGCTATCTTCCTCTGTATCGAGAACGATAGTTTCAGTAGGTATTGGATAATTTTTCCTGCTATTTTTTGTGAGGGAAAAAGCTACTATCAATAGGCAAATAGTAGCTGTGGCAGCTATATAAAGTAAGTTTTTATTCAATTTCTTGTCTTTTAGGTGAATATTAGTGTGTAAGATTCTAATAGCAATTTATAATTTCAAATGTACGATTTAATCTTTAAAAGGAAGTGCTAGAAAGAGGTTGATTGTCAAGTTAAATACACAATAAATTGAGTTTTAGTTGCGAGATGACTTTGAGTCATTTGGTGAGTAAGAACTCAGATTATTGAACTACCTTTGCGCAAAATTTAAAGAAAATGAATAGACTTGAAAAGATAAAGGCCTTTCTAGCAGATAGCCCAAATGATAGTTTTCTAACTTTTGCATTGGCAAAGGAATATGAGAAAATGGGAGAAAAACAGAAGGCTTTAGAGCAGTATTTGGCGATTGTAAAGAACGACCCAAACTATGTCGGAACTTACTATCATTTAGGTAAATTGTATGAGCAGTTAGAAGAATTTACGACTGCTTTTCAGACTTATAAGGACGGAATGAAAGTTACGCGTGCAGCAGGTGACCAACATGCTTTTAGTGAATTGGCGGGAGCGAAATTGAATCTGGGAGATGATGAGGATTTTGAGTAGTTTGGTTATTGGTTATTCTCGAAATAATTTAACGAGAATAACCAATAACTATTAACCAATAACGAACTTACTCCGCAGGGTCAGCCGTCCCATTCACATCACCCATTTTCACACCAATGATGTCGACATTTTGAATATCTGCTTGTAAATTATCAATAAAAATAGCGGAAGGAGTCGTCTCTGCCCAAGGGTTTGTCTCATCTGGAAACTCATAAAGAGACGGAACAAAACGCCACGCAGGTACATCATTAGGAAAGACATCAACTGTATTTAATATCATCTGGCGCAAAGCGATAATATCCGAAGTAGTTGGAATTGCATTCGTTCCATTTGCGTCCGCAGCCATAATAGAATAAGGATTATCATAGTCTTCTAAATTCAAAATCACGCGGCGCAATTTAAGAATATCTGTTGTCGCTACGCCATTCTCCGCAAAGTAATCTTTCTCGTAAGAAATAGTGTATTGACTGCCTATTGGCAATTCTAATTCATAATTTCCTTCTATATCCGTCAAAGTACTCATCGCATCATCACCATTTGCGCGTACCGTAACGCCTGCTACATTTCCTCCAAATTGAGTCGTGATTTTACCGGAGACAATAGCATTTCCGACTTCCGCTGGCACTAATGCATCTGAAAATTCTGCGCCCGTATTATCTGGGTCTAACCAAGGTGCTAATTGTTCCGCAGAACTCGTACCTTCTTCCCATGAATAAAATAAGCGACCACCATAAATGGTAGCATTTGTACATCCTGGGTTTCCTCCGTGTAATTGCGCTACAACTCTCTTATTTTCATCCAATATAGGACAGCCCGAAGAACCTACTTCAAAGGTTCCAACGTCGAGAACAGAACGAAAATGGTAATTAGCGGGAGTGCTTACTTCGTTATTCCAATTGATAACACTTGGATGAATAATCAAACTGTGATTGTCATGAGAGACTTTCTTAATATCTGCCGAAGGATGATGTAGCAAAGTCGCCTCAGTCGGTATCGCATCGCTTCTGTCCCAGCCATTAAAATATACACTGAAATTACTTGGAATAGATTGGCTGATTTCTAATAATTGAAAATCAGTTTCTAAACGCCCCGCGCGCAAATTACAACCGATAATAGATTGATAATCAGGCTCTACTGTAGGATTTACACATTCTCCAGCTTCGTAATTAAAATCAAATCGCCACAAATCATGCAGTGGCGTATAACCGTCCGTACAGTGAAAAGCCGATAAAACATAAGGTGTTTCATCGTTGCGAATATTGTTCATTAGTGTTCCAGAACACCAAGCTATTCCTTCTTCCACTGTCATCATAATACGACAAACGCCTTGTTTTTCTTGTTGGTATGCACTGCCGTCTGTACAGTTCACATTCACCTGACACTCAGATGAAGTACCAAATCCTAAATCTAAAAGCACACTTTTTTCAGCTTCCGCAGACTCGATAGATTGGTCAATTCTAAAAATAGTAAAGTGCCCCTCACCTATAACATTAGCGGGTTCATAATATTCCAAGATTGCTGTCTTTGCATGGATAAATCCTGTAAAAAACTTGCCGCTTTCCTTGTTATTAGCGGAAGTATATGCGCCTTTGATTTGCGTTTTTTCTTTGTCAAAAAAGAATAATTTCGCACCTGCTGGCAAGTAGAAATTTTCGTAAAAAAGTGCCATACTTTTCCCTTGCAAATTCTCGATTTCCAAATGCCAAACACGGTCGCCATTTTCTAAATCAGTGAATTCGCCTGAGTTTTCAAGCGTTAAATTTGTAGCCTGAGGTAAGGAATAAAGAGGATTCTCTTTGGTTTGGTTTGCCTCTAATTTAGAAGCGTCAATTGGTGCTAATGTAAAAAGGGATGCAGCACTTAGTGCGTCTTTTGCATCATATATAGGAGAGCCAGAAGTGGAAATTTGTGCCGTACTCGCAAAAGCAGAGAGCAACAAAAAGACCATCAAAGTCCATTTATTGAAGTGTGTCATGTTGTAGGGAATTATAAACTGTAAATCGGTTGAATACTAAAAACCCAAATATACGAGTTTTCTTGCAATTGTTACGCCGAGATTAATGATAAGTAAGCGTATCCGACCGAAAAAAGCAAATCTAAACGAATTCTGTACTAAAAAGACCTACTTATTGGCTTACGCTTCATTTCATGTCTCTTAAATCTTCATTTTGCAAAACACCCAACACTTTAAATTTTCCCAACTCAATATTTTCACCTAAATTAGCGGAATACAATAAAATCTATGCGCAAATTTCTCAAACATTTCCTGCTTTTTTGCCTCTTGGGTATATCCATAAATGCCTCTGCAACTCATATTGTTGGTGGTGAATTGACCTACACTTGCCTTGGCGGTGACCAGTACGAAATTCAGTTGACCATATTTAGAGATTGCTACAATGGTAATCCGAATGCTTGGTTTGATGACCCTGCGTCGATTGGTGTTTTTAGTGCGACTACAAATATTTTGCTTGATGAAATTCAAATTCCATTAGACGAAATGCTCAATGATACACTACAGCCTGTCTTAGTGAGTGAATGTCTGACAATTCCTCCAGATGTTTGTGTGCATACAACGACTTATAACACCATTGCGACTTTGCCTTTTATCGCAGGCGGATACATTTTAGCGTACCAGCGATGTTGTCGAAATGTAACAATAAACAACATCGTTTTACCGCTCGAAACGGGCGCAACTTATACCGTCGAAATCAGCGAACGCGCCCTCCAAGAGTGTAATAGTAGTCCGAAATTTAATACTTGGCCACCTTTGTATATCTGTGCAGGTTTCCCGATTTTCTTTGACCAATCTACTACTGATACCGACGGAGATAGCATAGTTTATAGCCTTTGCGCACCTTATGAGGGCGCAGACCAAGACATTCCAATGCCACAGCCACCCAATCCACCACCCTATGATATTGTCAATTGGGAAACGGGATTTGGTGTAGGCGATATGTTAAATGGTCAAAATGGCACGGGTCAACCTTTGGCGATTGACCCCGAATCGGGATTTTTGACAGGTTTACCCTTATTTATCGGTCAATATGTGGTAGGAATCTGTGTCGAAGAGTATAGAGACGGTGAACTCATTGGTACGACTAGACGTGATTTTCAATACAATGTCGGCGACTGTGGTGAACCTGGAGCAGCCTTTTTTGCGCCAGAAATCCAGTGTGATGATTTGTCAGTAGAATTTGAGAATGATAGTCAAAACGCCAATGATTATCTGTGGATTTTTGATGTAGAAAACAATCCTAATCAAACTTCAAGTGATTTTGAACCGACTTTTAATTATTCTGATTACGACGAATATACCGTCATGCTAATCGTCAATCCGAATACCGTTTGTGTCGATACTGCTGTCCAAAATGTTGCTTTGATTCCTAATCCTTTGACCCCTTTATTTTCTGTAGAATTTGCGGGCTGTAGCGATGTTTTGAATCTGGAAATTACGGATATGAGTACAGACGATTTCTCCTTTATTACAGATTGGGATTGGGAATTTAATATAAATGGAGATATTTTTACTTCTCAAGAACAAGACCCCGATTTCACAGTTGGAGAGGATGCGCCATTAGAAATAACCTTGACTGTCACCTCTGAGACAGGTTGTACAGAGACCGTTTCTCAAACCATAGATATCGACGTAATCGACGAACAATTATCTGCGGATACGCTGACCGTTTGCCCTGGTGAAGGCGTCAATTTACATGGAAACTTCACGGCGGGATATACTTATAGTTGGTCCCCAGATTTATATTTGAATAATCCAAACTCACCCAATCCTTTTGCAACACCTGAGGAGACGACAACTTATAATGTACTGATTACCAACCCAATAAATGGATGTTCGGCAGAACGAGAAACTACAGTTTTCGTACCAGAACAAGTGACTGTTGATTTGGGAGAAGACTTTACAAGTTGTGAAACGGACATAGAACTTTCTGCGACGACGAATACAGGAGAGCAGTTTTTCTGGTTTACTGACCCAGATTTTGACGACCTTATTTCGACAGAAGAAACCATCATCGTTACACCATTTGGTGCAACGACTTACTACCTTTTGGTGCGCGATGAATTGGGTTGTCCTGCGACAGACGAAATCGTAGTCACAGGTAATGGCATCAATACTGAACAGGATGATATCACACTCATTTGTGCGGGTGATAGTGTCACCTTATTTGTCCAAAATATTGACTCTTCTGATGACTTAACTTACAATTGGTCTCCCGCAGAAAACGTCCTTTCCGGAGGCGAAACGGCAACGCCAACTGTTGCTTTAGACGGTGTAGGTACGAGTGTATTCTATTTTGAAATGAGCAATCAATTTGGCTGTACAAAAACAGATAGCATCACCGTAGCGGCTTTAGATACGATAAGTCAAACGGAGTTTGTTTCTTCGCAGCAATGTAGTGGCTACAGTGTTCAATTTTCGAATACGAGTGTTAATGCGCCTTATTACATCTGGAATTTTGGCGACCCAAGTACGACAACTGACACCAGTACAGAAACCAATCCTTCTTATACTTATCCAGCGCCTGGCGTTTATAATGTGACTCTTTCATTTCCTCCAGGAGTAGATTGTGGTGAGTCAATTGCTATTCCAGTTACTATCGTAGAACCAAGTTTATTCGTTGATTTCACGGGACAAGTCACGGAATGTGGAGACTCTATCACGCTTTCTCTTTCTGACCAAAGTACAAATAATCAAAGTGATATTATCTCTTGGGAATGGAAATTTAGTAATGATGAGACGGCGGAAGGTCAAGAAGCCGACGTCACTATATATGAAACACAAACAATTGATGTACAGTTAATTATAACGTCAGAAGACGGTTGTATGGATACTTTAATTCAGGCATTTGATTTAGAATTAATAGCAACGGCATTGGAAGATACCATTGTTATTTGTTCGGGAGAATCTGCCTTTTTGTATCAAGATGCCGATGAGACGATGACTTACCAATGGTCTCCAGCAGATTTTTTAGACAATCCAAATGCACCTAATCCAACTGCTAATCCAACGGAGACGACGGTTTATTCCGTCGTCATTACAGACATCTCTAATGGTTATCTTTGTGAAGTTGAACGAGAAGTAACTGTGTTTGTGCCTCCTGCTGCGGACTTTGATATCAGCGGTGAGACGGAAACTTGTGGAGAAGATTTAGAACTTTATGCCAATTCTATAAATGGAATTCAATGGTCAGACAATTCTGATTTTAGTACCATTTTCGCGGCATTAGACACTATTTTTATTCCTTCCGAACGCAATGATGTTTTCTACGCGAGGACAGAAGATGAGTTTGGTTGTATTCTTATGGATA
>CALDUB010000260.1 GCA_937923465.1 uncultured Saprospiraceae bacterium | reverse complement strand
AACCAAACTCAGAAAGGAAGACTGTTCCTATTAGTAAAGCGAAGACGTAAAATGTAATATTTCTCATGATTAATTGATATTTGATTTTGGGCAAAAGTAAGAAAGGTTTGCTTGGATTTTTAGTTTTTGGAAAGGTCTTGTGTTAGAATTATGCTGAGAAACGGAAAATCTCACCTTTTGCAAAAAAATAAATGCATAACCAAAGGCTCTGCGTTTACGAATTAAGGCTCTACAAAGAGAATTTTTATAATCAATCGCTAAGGTTTTCCAATGGAGTCTTCACAGAAGCTCTCCGAATCCAACGAATAATAGTCTTATTTGAACGAAAAAATTTATTTTCGTAACGCTTACCACAAGAAAAACCTCTAAGTACAACTCGTTTTGTATATTTGCATTGAGAAAATTACACAATTCAACGTTGAGAGAAAACGTTACTACTTTTTTCATAAATCTCTTAGCGAATAATAGATATTCTATGCAAATCAGAGCGCGTAAAGAAGAACTTCAGGAGCGGATGCCCCGCTACCAAAAGTGGGTAAAATATTTGTGGATTACATTTGGTGTTGGTGTAGCGAGCGTTGTCTTACTGTTCCTTGGCTTGTCATTTAGTGACCTACCAAGCACGGACGAATTAGAGGACCAAGTACCCGAGGCTGCCTCTCAAATTTTTGCAAAAGACGGTAAGGTTTTAGGTCGTTTCTATATTGAAAACCGCGTACCCGTCGAATTTGAAGATTTAAACAAAAACTTGGTTGATGCTCTTTTGGCGACCGAAGACGAGCGTTTTTATCAGCACAGTGGCATTGATTTTAAGAGTTTAGCACGTGCGATTGTAAATTTAGGAGGTAAAGGTGGAGGTAGTACGATTACGCAGCAGCTAGCAAAACTCTACTTTACTGGTGGTTCACGTAGCATCGTAGAGCGATTAACACAAAAGTTAAAAGAATACGTCATTGCTGTGCGCCTAGAACGTCAATACACAAAAGAAGAAATCATTTCTAAGTATCTAAATAAATTTGATTTTCTCTATTCAGGACATGGTATTAGAGCGGCGGCAGAAACTTATTTTAGCAAAGACCAAAGTGATTTGAACAAAGGAGAAGCAGCAATGCTGGTTGGAATGTTAAAAAATCCGTCTTACTATAATCCTAAAAAATTTCCTGAGCGTGCCACCAGACGTCGTGAAGTTGTACTGAAACAAATGGTGCGTAATAAGCTTATCACCTCAGAAGAATACGAGACTTTACGCAATATTCCTTTAGATAACTCTGGTTTTAAAAGACGTGACCATAATGACGGTTTGGCGCAATACTTCCGTGTAGAATTGGGCAAACAAGTCAGACGCATTCTAAAACAAAAAGATAACTATGACCCTTCGACGGGGAAAGCTCGGGACATGTATCGGGACGGACTAAAAATCTACACGACCATTAATCCTAAAATGCAAGAAATCGCAGAGCAGCAAATGGTGTTGCACATGACAGACTTGCAAGAAAAGTTTGAGAAGCACTGGAAAAATGAAGATACTTGGGAATTTGTAGAAATTGAAGAAGATGAGTTATTTCCCGAAAAAGTGAGGCTAAAAGAGTTAGAGACTCGTGCTAATACAATGAAAAGATATATACGTCGCTCTGAGCGTTATGAAAAAATGCGCCACGCAGCTTTAGGTAAACTTTTACCAGAAATGGCGCGTAAAGTCAAAGGTTTAAAAACACGCGATGTTGATATCGAACGCATGTTAGCAGAAGATAAGGAGAAAGGAAGCATCAAGAGAATGCGCCGTAGAGGTGTCTTTAGTCGTGAAATGGAAGCAGATTACATGACGGCATTGAAGACTGAAGAATGGAAAAAAATCAAAGGGAAATGGTATAAATTTGAACAAGCTGTCGAGGTCGCCTTTAACAAGCCTGCAAAAATGCGCGTATTTACTTATGAGACGGATAGCATGGAAAAAGATACGACGCTTACTCCAATTGATAGTATCAAATACCACAACAACTTTTTGCAGATGGGCTCCATGGCAGTTGACCCTGTGACTGGTGAAGTAAAAATGTGGGTTGGTGGCATCAACCACAGTTATTTTCAATATGACCACGTGACGAGTAGTCGCCAAGTTGGTTCCACTTTCAAGCCTTTTATTTATTCGACAGCGATAGGACTACAAGGTATGTCTCCTTGTTTTAAAGTCCTTGACCAAGCTTATACTTTATTCCCAGGTGAGGGTAATTTCAATCTTTTGGACGAATGGACTCCTAAGAATTCAGATAATGAGTACTCTGGAGAGCGTTTGACTTTAAAAGAAGGATTGCGTAAGTCAAAAAATACCGTATCCGTTTACTTAATGAAACAATTAGGTGACACGGAACCTGTACGCGGTCTTATTCATAACATGGGTATCGACAGTACAACTAAGTATTCTAATGGTCGCTACCGTGTGCCAAAGCAGCCTTCTATCTGTCTTGGAGCTACAGACTTGACCGTTAAAGAAATGACAGGCGCATACACTACTTTTGCGAATAATGGCGTGTTTACTAAGCCTTACTTCATCAGCAAAATTGAAGATAGAAACGGTGCAGTCATCTATGATGTTGCGCCTGAAACACGTGCGGCATATAATGAACGTCACAATTATGTGATGGTAGAAATGTTGCGTTATGCAGGTACAGGTTTGTATGAGCTCAAAAGTGATGTCGGTGGAAAAACAGGAACAACCAACAGCCATGTTGACGGTTGGTTTATGGGAATTACGCCTAACCTAGTCGTTGGTACTTGGGTTGGTGGCGAAGACCGCTGGACACGTTTCCGTACTATTCAAATGGGACAAGGTGGACGTATGGCTAAGCCGTTTTTCCGCGAGTTCATGAAAGCAGTGGAAGCAGACGAAGAAATAGCGCTTGATACTAAAAAACGCTTTAATCGCCCACGTGGCGATATTGGAATTGAATTAGATTGTGGTGAATTCCAACAGGAGCAAGAGGACAGCGCACCAGCAGAAGGCGACGGTGACTTTTATGAAGATTCGTTTGGCGACCAAGTATTGCCTCCTTTAGATTCTACGCAAAAGAAACCTATCGCCGAGCAAGGCTTTAGTGACGAACAAGACTTTTAAAAGGGTTTAGAGTTGTGAGTTATGGGTTATGAGTTTCCCATAACTCGCAACACACAACTCGCAATACACAATTCTTTCCATGAATTTCATTTCTCGTTTATTTTCCTCTCCTACGCCTTCTGCTGAGCCAGAGGTGCGGTTTGGTAGGTACTCGGATATTTATAAAAAGGCAGAAAGGTATGAGTCTTGGGATAAGTCTTTATTGCTATTTGAAGAGAAAAAATACTTAGACGCTTATTATCAATTTTTCTTGTATTTGGGAGATAACAAAGAGCAGAATGTACAGGTCAGGAAAGAAGGAGATAAGTTATTTTTTGAGTGTTTTCAAGGGTCTAAAAAAATTATTGGGGAAGCCAATCGTATCCAAGTAAAAGCAGAAGCTAAGATTGCTGATGCTACCGACTTAAAAAATGCAGTTTTCTTTCGCGACTTATTACAACGTAATTTTGAATTAGAATACTGTCGCTTTGCACTGGATGAGGAGAAAAATTTGACTATCCTTTTTGACAGTTCTACTTTGGATGGTTCTCCTTTTAAATTATACTATGCGCTGAGGGAAATGGCGCTGCAAGCAGACAAGCAAGATGACCTTTTGATTGAACGTTTTCCCTCTTTAAAGCCTATCAATACGGGTCATACCGAAGACCTGCCTAGCGACGAGAAGAACGCTAAGTATAAATTTGCAGTTACCGAAATTCAAAAGACTTTAGATACTGTTGAACGACTAAAAGAAGACTTAGTAGACTACCCTGGTGGTATTGCTTATTTGCTTTTGAGTTTGTGTTATCGCTTAGATTACTTATTGGTTCCGCAAGGTCAGGTGACTGAAACTTTGGAGCGCATTCACCGCAATTGGTTTAGTAGTAATAAAAAATCTACAGCAGAAAAGAATGCGGAAATCATTCAGGAATTTACACGGCTTTTAAAGCGTCCACAATCTGCTTGGGACAATGAGTTTTATCGCATCATCTCCACTTTTGGTATTGTTCCCGCTTTTGGTCATGACCGCGTAGAAAATATTATTGATGCAGAATTACCTGTTTTTGATTGGTATGCAGAGCATGAATATCCAGAAGTTGCCCTAGCTATTGCGGATTTTATCGTTGGGCATAGCCAGTTCAGTTTTGCTTTACCTAAGTATGACCGTGACTTTTTCCACCTCTATTTCAGAGTTATCAACAATGACTTTTTCAAGACATTAGGCTTTAGTAATTGCTGCTATGATAGCGAGAAAAATAGACTAGTACCCAAAGAAATCAAGCAACAAATACGCAATCTAGTCAAGGCAAATGCTGAAAGTTATTTGTCATTAGAGCCCGATTTAAGTCTTCTAAAATTTAGTAATAAAACTGCATTCGTCCGTTCTTATCTCCTAATGGTAAAAGCTACAAGTGCAGTTCAAGTAAGATAAGTAAAATCACTTAATTTATGACTGTTAAAGTAGAGAGAAACAAAGAATTACTACGTACTCATTTTCCGAGTCTGAATGATGTAAAACTAATTGATGCCATTGCAAATGTAGCAGAGGAATACAGATTCTCTGCTGGTGAAGTTATTATAGATTTTGGAGCATACATCCAGATGATTCCTCTAGTTTTAGAAGGAAGTATCAAGGTTCTCCGTCAAGATGACGATGGTAATGAGCTTTTTCTTTATTACTTAAGTGGTGGGCAAACTTGTGCCGCTAGTTTTACTTGCTGTATGCAAGCAAAACAGAGTTATATGAAAACTATCGCAGAAGAAAATACCCACATTTTGGGTCTGCCGATAAAGGAAGTAGATGAATGGGTGAGTGAATTTAAAGTCTGGAAAAGATTTGTCATGCAGGCTTATGATGCACGGATTTTAGACTTGGCCCGTACTGTTGATAGTATTGCATTTCTAAAAATGGACGAGCGATTACTCCAATATTTACACGCAAAATCTTCCGCCACAAATTCTAAATCTCTATCTGTAACACACCAGCAAATAGCTAACGACTTGAATGCATCGCGCGAGGCTATCTCTCGTTTATTAAAACAATTAGAGAAGAAAAAAGTGATTAAATTAGGACGAAATAAATTAGAGATATTGTAATTAAAAATTGGTGGCTCTATAAATTTGTGGCTAAAAGAACTTAAAATATAGGCTGTGTGATGAATATCACACAGCCTATATTTTTTAACCCCTATCTTTCGGGCTTAACTTAAAACATTTTAGCCGATGTTATATAATCTTATAGCAATTCAATAATTATATTTATTGAATTGCTTTTTTGTTTTTAGTCGCTATCACGTAAAAAGAGGATACCACCCTAAGATGATATCCTCTTTTCTTTATCTAGAAAACGAAAAGCTTATTTCGTCTTCACCATTTTACGCGTCGCACTCTGCGTTGCTGTTTTCAGAGTGTAGTAGTAAACACCATTAGCGACAATATCATTGATAGTCACAGTGTTCTTACCTGCTACAAAATCTCCTTTCATAAAAGTGATTACTTTACCATTTACATCAGTTACAGTTAAGATACCTGCTTCTGCTGTTGGTAAGTCAAACGCAATCTGAGTCATATCCGCAAATGGGTTAGGTGTATTTGCATAAAGTACAAATTCATCTTTCACAACTGTATTGAATACTAAATCAACATCAATAAGTCCTGTTCCATTATACGCTTCGGCGGCAGTAATGCGGCTATCGATGCTTAATATTTCACTCAATTTTGTGTCAGCAGTTGCTTTGAATGTCAAACTGAATACTGTCTCGTCAATAGATTTCAAGTTCGCAAAATCAACCGAAGTCGTAATCGCTCCTTCTGCCAAATAAGCCAAACCAAAGTTTTCCGACTTCGCAAGAGCATTATTAACTTTCACAAATTCAACTTTGTCAGTAGCATAATTCAAAGTAAACTGGTAACCTAAAATAGCTGCTTCTTCCGTAGTAAAATCAACAGTGAATGTCTCTCCTGCGGTTATCTGACGGTCATTTGTATAGAATTCGAGGCTTCCTGTACCGCGTTCATCTGCACTATTGCTAAATTGATTTGCTTCCGCAGAACCATTTACATCACCGATTTTCACACCGACAAAATCAGAACTAACTTCAGTATCTAGGTTATTGAAACCTGTTACTTCTGGAAAACCTTCTGACCAAGGATTAGTAGGATTAGGGAATACATAATTTGCATCCACAAATCTCCAACTTGTATTAGACGTCAAGCCTAATGCTGGATTTAAAATCAAACTACGCAATGCCACAATATCAGAAGTCGTAATAGATTCGCTATTATTAACATCAGCTGCAATCACTTTATAAGGACTGTCTAATAGAGCCGTCGTTAAGATATGCTGACGAATAAGAACGATGTCAAATGTCGTCACACCATTATCTGCATCAAGGTCATTAGAAGGAACAACTGTGTAGTCGCCGCCTTCTGGTACGTTCATAGAATAAGAACCTTCGCTGTCCGTATCGTAAGACATCGCACCACTGTTAATTTCAACAGTTGTCATTTCTACGCCCTCTCCTGCTTCTGTTTGTATAACACCTGCGATATTTGCTTCTGTCGCTGGAGCAGCACAGATATTAGATACAGACTCGACGATTAATGTCGTCAAACAGTAATCTACATTACCTGCTTCATCTTCAAAGTAAACATAAATTTGGTTTATGTTCGTAGGAAAAACATCACTACAATTCAAATCTAAGTTTGGTGTTGAGTTATCATAATCATCTTCTCCATTAGTTGCTGTAATGATTAAATCTTCTGACGCTGTACAGTTATCAAATGAACCTGCATTAAAATCGCTTGCCCATATTTCTCCCATTGCACCGCCAGTACCGTCAGGCATCAACTCAATGATTAATACCTCAACACAGTAAGGAGTTGGTGCTTTGCAATCTCTAACGACAGCATCGTAACTAATAGAAGATTGGTTACCACAATTGTCTGTTGCCGTCACAATTACTTCGTAAGTACCTGGAACAATGTTAGAGTAATTGCGACCTGTACCTAAGCCTGTAATTTCATATGTAAACTCAACATCTGACGAACAGTCTGTTGCTGTTGCTTCGGGTAAAGTGATATTACGGTCACAATCACCGTCCGCATCTGTTAGTGCATCAAGACAATAATCTTGCTCACCAGGATTAGTGATAATTGGCGCTTCGTTGTCTTGTACTTTTATTTGTTGAATGTAAGTAACAACACCATCTACCCCGTCTTCAAAACGACGTGTACCGATAGTAGTATCATCATCATTATTTGAACCTTCGTAAGCACACCAGTTAATTACAGTATGCGTACGCAAGATTTTATAACAAGCATCATCAACGATATTGAATAGTTGGTCTTCAAAAGAAGAAGCCATTAATTCACAATCATCTTCAAAAACGATTGGCTCGCCAAAATCAACACCAGCCGTCTCGTCCGTATCAGGAATACAAACTAAGTTTACATCCGCAGGGAATAAAACATTCCAATCATTAACATGACTCACATCAATAGTCTGAGAGCAAGAAGGTCCAACATTTTCATTTAAGTCTGTTACAGACCAAGTACGCGTGATTGTTCCGTCTCCACATGAGTTGACATCACGTGTATAAGTTGCAGTGATAATTGCTTCACAGTTGTCATTATATATTGGTTCGTCAAATAAGTCGATTAAAATCTGTGGGTTGGTTTCTCCATTCGCATCTGCAATATCTAATGCAGGTGCAATATTCAAGAAATAATCATCACAAGTAATCGCATCGTCTACGACATCTGATGTTTTAAAAGGAGCTAATTTATCTTCTACTAAAACTTCAACCATGCACTCTCCCACATTGTCGTAGTAATCATACACACGGAAAACAACCATTACTGTTTCTCCGATGTCTGCACAACAAAACTTCACGTCATCACCAAATTGAGTATTACCAGAAATAGAACAAGCATCTGTCATACGACGTACTTCGAAACGGTCAATACCACAATTATCATTTGAGCCGTCGTCAAATGTATTTGCTGAAACCGTTGCGATACCATCTGCACCAATAGCGACTTGAGTGATTTCATCACAAACCGCTGTTGGTCCAACATCATCCAAAACTTCAATAGTTATCGTTAATGATTCCGTATTCCCACATTGGTCTATCGCAACATAAGTTACATCGTGTGTCCCAATTGGTAGACCTGGACTTGGTACATTTGCTACACCGTCTGCACCGATAGTCGCTTCACCAACTTCAGTATACACACTATAAGTAACACTTGAACAAGCATCTGAAACAAAAGGAACAGGTAGTGCCTCTGTTGTTTTACAAGGCTGAGGGTGTACACCTGCGATATTTACACTTAAAGTCAAATCCACATTTACTGGAAAAGAAATCGTTGGTGCAACATTGTCAATCACCTTAATGATTTGAACATTATCTTCTTCATCTGTGTCTTCTACACCATTATCATTGGCATCATTAAAAGTAATTAACGAGTTAGAACACCAGTCTAAAACCGTCCAAGTACGTACGATTTTAAAAGTATTTTCTGAGCCTTCGCACAATGATAAGATTTCATCATCTGAAGTTACAGCATAGTTACAATAAGTTCCTTCCGCTATGGTAGGAAATCCAGAACCAGTAGTAGACAAACAAAAACCACTCTCGGCAGTAGCATCTAAGCTATTACCCAAGTCTGCATTTGGAACATAACCAGTACAAGTCAAAGCTGTTGCTTCTATTACATTAAGATTGTTTGCGACAGTAGCACAGTACCAAGCAATATCATCAGGAAAGTCAACTATTGTTGGACGTGTAATCGTTATTTGTTGTGTGCAATTGAGTGCGGACTGATTGCCAGCAGCATCTAAAGCTGTATAGATGCGCGTGATAACTACACCAACTGCGGCATCACAAAGACCGTCTGTATTTGTACTTTCGTCTACAATTTCTAAAGTAGCATTAGAACAATTGTCAGTTGCTGTGATACCTGTACCTATAGTTGGTAAAGCATCCGTACACGAGATTGTTAAATCAGAACAAGCCACTACTGGCGGAGCTTTGTCTTCCATTGTAAATGCTCCCCAACAAAAATTATTAGTCGCTATTTCAATGACTCTAACCGTTAATTCGACTCCTAAAAAGTCTTCTTCAACGACGAAGTTATTAATGTCTCCTGGCTCTGCATCAGTCAACTGAATAACGCCATTCATGACCATTAAACTATATTCGGTATTATCTTCGCCAGCTTCCAGTATCATATCAGCAACCAAAACTGCTTGGCAGTTATCGTCTACGCTGACCTGAATATGGTCGTTACATGCTAAGGATAAATTTTCTTCGAAGGGAGAATATGGAGCATCATTGGCTGCGGAAGCCAACAAACTAAAAGTGGATAGCAGACAGAACAGGAGCACCTGTCTGCATGGTGTAAAATTGATTTTCATGTGGATTATAATTTGTTAAAATTCTGCATGGATTAAAATGCAGCAGAGTTTTAATTCTGTGTAACTTTCCGTAATTTTTTTTCGTGTTAAATAGGAGGAACATTGTTAAGAACGTAAAAAATAGAGTCTATGTTCTAATATATAGAGTTCAACAATGCAAAGATGCTGAATTAATTTAGGAAAATAAAGATGTAATTGAGATTCCTATTAAAATTGATGATATACGATTTTAATAAAAATAACAATATATACATATTTATAAATATCTTTAAATCAATGCAATACACCTTGAAAAACCTTTAAAACATAATTATAAGTTCATAAACTGGCAAACTCAATCCCGCAAACACATTGTTTTTAATATATAAATTCCAGCTAATACATCAACAAAAACCTCCCCTTTTACTCTATTTTACTCCGTAAAAACACAAAAGGAGAAATTCTCAACACCTCTAACACCACTTATTATGGTATCTAGATATTGAAAATTTCTCCTTCCTACTGCCCAATTATTTGTAAAAATCTAACGGTTACCTCTATTCTCTCTCCGCATTCTATCTCTACTTGATTGATTAAAACGATAAACAAGACTCACACCATAGCGGGCTTGATTTCGTCGTCCGTCTCTTTCAATAATGAAATTTTCTGTTTCAGTAATAGACCTTTGTGCACGAGAATCTAAGACATTATACGCGCGTACACTTACATTAAGTTTGTCGTCAAAAAAGTTTTTGCTACCACTAAAACTAAGTACATAAGTTGCCAACTGTGTTGTTTGTGCAGCTTTCTCAGAGCTCCAATAATCAAAACGAGATTGTAAATTAATGTCCTTTGGCAAGCGAAAATCTGCACTGATACGCGCACGCCATGCTTGTCCGTCAGCATCTAAATTTACGTTTTGAAAAGTTCCTTTTTCAGAAAAACCATAATAGTTAAACTCAGAGTTTAATCTCAAAAATTTCGCAGGCTGATAGCGTAGAGAAACTTCAAGCCCTGCTTCATTTCTTTGTTCAATATTAATCGGTTTAACAATAAAAGTCTCTTGTGCATCTCTCTCGATGAAGTCCTGAAAAGAGTCTGTTATGTGCTTATAATATACATTTGGATTCAAGGTAATTTTGTCTCCAACAAATAAATAAGACACTTCAAATGCATCACTGAATGCAGGTTGCAAATTTGGATTTCCTATAGACTGATAGTTATAGTCTGTAATTTCAGAGAAAGGATACAAAGACCACAAACTCGGGCGATTAATACGCTTAGAATAACTGACTTGTACTGAATTACCTTCGTTCATCTTATAACCAAGATTGACAGAAGGAAAAAGATTCAAATATTGATTGTCATCTGTAAATGAACTCTCTCTATCTTCGATATCAATGAATGTATATTCAGAACGCAAACCCAGTGAGTATTCCATTTTTTTCACCTGACCTGCATATTGAAAATAAGCTGCACCGATACGCTCCGAGTAGTTTACATCATTGTCTATATCTTGAAACGTTGTCCAAGCTTCATCTACTAAAACTTCCGCGAGGTATTCGTTTTTAACAATACGGTTTTCAAATTTCCCGCCGACTTCTATGCGGTTTCCATTTTTCAAAGGACGTTTGTAATCTGTCTGAAAGACAAAATCACGGCTACCTGCTTTGTTATTTGTGCGTAAATCTTGGGCAACATTCGCAGGAAGAAATTCACCTGTCGTCGCCAAGTTCCAGTCCTTATCACTATTCCAAAAATCATATTGAAAATCAAAAGTTAGCTTCTCCCCTTTCTGCAAAAATTCGTGTGTGTAGTTGGCTTCGATTTGATTGTAGTTACGTGACTCTACAGAATTACCTGTTCTTAAAAAGTCGTTTTTACCACCCGTAGCATTTTCCAAATTATAGTTTAATAATGTCAAGTCCGTATCTTTCGTCTCTGCTCTGAAGTAAGCCAAAGTAATACTGTTTTGTTCATTCATATTGTAGTCCGCACCAAAGTAAGCTGAACGTCCGTCATCGTGACGTTTTTCATCTTCACGTTGATTTAATAACGAAGTATTCCCTTCCGAAAATGTCTGCTGCTCCGTCGTATAACGACCGATATAGTCAGAATATCTCCAACGCAGATTAGAAAAGAAATTTATTTTTTTACCGCTATAGTTTATACCTGGTGATACAGAATGAGCCGCAGGCGTACCAGTTGTTACTCCTATTTGGCCATTCCATCCTTCTCCTTTATTTTTCTTTAAAACAATATTAATAATTCCAGCAGAACCACTAGCATCAAAGCTCGCAGAAGGGTTAGTAATAACTTCTACTCTCTCAATATTATCACTTGGAATTTGGTCCAAAGCATTGTTCATCGTCAAACCAGAGCGTTTACCATTCACCAATATCTGCACCGCACTACTCCCTCGCAAAGACACTCCACCCGAAGGCTCAACTGTCACTAATGGTACTTGCTCCAATACATCCAGAGCAGAGCCACCTTGCGACATGGCATCCTTCCCTACTTCAAATATTTTTTTGTCTAATTGTAAGCTATACTTTGACTTTTCAGCAGTGATCACTATTTCGTCTAGTTGCTTGGCATCTTCCTCCAAGGTCAAGTTTCCTAAATCAATCTTCTTAATCTTCCGACTTAAAATCAATTCCTTTCTGTAAGTCTGATAACCCAAAAACTGCACATCTAAGATTACAGTATCTAAAGTAATTTTTTCAAGTAAGAATGAGCCGTCCTCCTCGCTGATAGTTCCGATTATTAATTTTTCTTCTGTATCAAAAATGCTGACAGAAGCATAAGCCACTGGTTCATTTTCAACACTTAACAAGTTACCTTTAATAACTCCTATATTAAGGTTTTCTGTTTGAGCGAAAACAGTAACGGATATGGTAAGTAAAAGAATGAGTAAGCTGGTTAATTTTTTCATTTGATTTTTATTTAGAAGTTAAAATATTGCTTCAAAAGCAACACTAACTTGGTTTTGCAACTAATTATGCCACAAGATTACCAGCTTTTTTTCCAAAAGTAAAGCAAACTCTTGTCAACTGCTCACAGCCCTTGCCAACGACATGTACATAGAAATATATGCGCTTATCTTTGTGTCAGTAACTAATGCATTGGACTTTGGACAAAAGATATTAGACGTTAGATTTTAGACTTTCTTAAGTAAAATCGATTATCAAAATTTTCATCAATTCTGATAATCAATAAAATACGAGTGTGATTAATTTTACTATTTTAAAAATCTAACGTCTCTTGTCCAAGCTCTAATATTGCAGAAGTCAAAACAAATGAAACGATGAAAAACTATCTATACCTTTTCTTTCTATTAGTCCTCTTTAGTTCTTGCAAGAATGAAAGACCTGAATATTTTTATGATGAGCAATTAGTCAAACTGGGCGATAATCCTGATTGGGCAGCAGTAGATTTTGATGACAGTACATGGGAAGAAAACATTGACGTTGTCGGACAAGGTGTTTTTTGGATACGCATCAAGTTTGAACTGGCAGATATAAAGGACATACAAGTAGACCAAGGAATGATGGTTGGTGGTTCAGGTTCTTATCAGCTTTGGTTAGATGAAAAATACCTCGGCCAGAATGGAGAATTACAAACTGAGGATAAAGACGAAGTTCCTGGGACTTATCATGCTTTTTTTGATATACCAGATTCTTTACTGACCGAAGGAACACATGTTGCAGCATTCAGAATGACACAGCAATCAGATAAAATAGGTCAGCATTTATATTTCTTGATAGATAATTATTTTGAATTAACCCGTGCGCCTTTACAAACCAGCAAGTATATGTTCTTATTTGCGGGAGCTTTTCTACTTGCTGCTGTTTATTTTCTCTTCATGTTTTTTAGTCGTCCAAAAGAAATCTCGCCTTTGCTCTTTAGTATTGTTTGCGTCTTATTTTGCAGTTTATTGGCTATGGAATACTTGAAATTTTTCTATTTGTATGAGTATCCTTTTCAAAATACACGCATGGAAATTATTGGTTACTTGCATATTTCACTTGCTGTTTTAGTGCCTTTATTTCTCATGTTGCAATTTTCTTTTCCTCCTAAGCATATCTTAATCTTGATGCTAATCTTACTTGGCATTATTTATTATAATGATTACAATTGTCACAATAGCTATGATAAAGTCGCTAAAATACATCATAAGACGATGATGATATTTTCTTGTTTGTTGACGGCATATGCTGTTTATAAAAGAAAAAATGGAGCAAAAGTGGCTTTCGCAGGCGTTCTTTTTGGTTATTTATTAGTTCATCAGTTACCTCATATTGAAAACTTAAGACAGTTTCTCCCAAGATTTGATATTAGTCAATTCATTGCTTTTGTAATAATTGTCTTGTGTATGTTTTATATTTTGACTCTAAAAATACGAGAAGAGCGGCTTGCCTATGAAGCTTCTTTAGTTCTCTCTGAGCGTCTTAAAAATGAACTGTTAAAGAAGAATATCAAGCCCCATTTCATTATGAATACCTTGACTTCATTGATAGATTGGGTAGAGGAAGCGCCCAAAGAAGGGGTGAAATTCATCACTGCTTTGGCTGGCGAATTTGAGATATTAAATGAAATTGCCGACTATAAACTAGTACCTATTGAACAAGAAATTAAACTCTGTAAAAACCACCTAAAAGTAATGGGCTATCGTAAAGAAATTACTTATAAATGGGAAGAGTGGGATATTGACATGAATGAGATTATTCCTCCTGCAATTATCCACACTGCTGTTGAAAATGGCGTAACGCACAGTATTCCTAATGAAGAAGGTGTCATAACTTTTCGCCTCTCTTTTGAAAGAAATGAAAAAAGTAAAAAATATATTTTACATACTATTGCTGAAAAACGAAAAGAGAGTGCTATCGAAAATACAAATAAGCGCGGAGGCACAGGATTGAAATATATTCGTTCTCGTTTGCAAGAGAGTTATCCTGATAAATGGGCGATTTCGTCTCAGGCTACGCGGCACGGTTGGGAAACTGTATTTGAAATTTTCGTTTAAATCAATCAATCTTTGCACTGAAGTGCAAAGCTAATTAGCGCCGTACAGGTGGCACTTTAAAAGAATCAATACGAACCTATGAATATTTTAATTATTGAAGATGAGGCGAGAATTGCGCGACGGATTGAGCGAATGATACGTAGTATTTTAGGAAAAGAAATCAATTCTCTAAACCTCTGTGATTCTCTGGATGACGGACTAAAATTTATAGCAGAGAACGAGATTGACTTACTTTTTCTTGACCTAAATTTAAATGGGAAAGATGGTTTTGATGTCTTAGAAACTGTGGTTTCAGAGTCTTTTCATACTATTATTGTTTCAGCTTATAAAGACCGCGCGATTAAGGCTTTTGAGTACGGAGTCTTAGATTTTGTACCAAAGCCTTTTGATGAAGATAGGTTAGCAAAAGCACTCCGTCGGATTACAAGTAAGGACGTTTCTGATACAGCTATCAAATATTTAGCGATAAAAAAACGGGGGAAACAGTCTCTCATAAAAGTAGAAAATATTATCTATATCAAAGGGGCAGGTATTTATACAGAGTTGTTTTTACAAAATGGAACGAAGGAAATTCATAATAAATCTCTGGAAAATCTAAGAGCGCTACTACCCGATTCTTTTGAGCGTATTCACAAATCTTATCTGGTTGAGATGCGCAATGCAAAGCAAATTATTATAGAACCTGGAAGTAAGTATAGTTTGGAAATTAGTAATGGGGAACAGTTGCCTATCGGGCGGACGCGGTATAAGAATTTGCAAGAAAAATGGTTTTCTTAGGGTCGTTAAAAGAATACCTTAGAGCAAAAAAATATGCCATATCTTGGAGATATGGCATATTAGGTAGTTAGATAAATGCAGAAATCAACCCACCAACCAACATACTCATCACTAGCCAATATCCAAAATGTAACCATACAAACTGTATTGGCTTATCACTCAAAATCGCTTGAAAACCGATGATAGGTAAAGGAAGAATAAAAGCATTCAAAAGACCGTGTAGAACCCCGTGACCAAAGTGACGGTGTTTTTCTCCGTATTCTGCTAGAAATCTATCTACAATCTGCTGCGCTTCCGCACTGCCTTTCATAATGTCTGTAAAGAACAATTCGTAGAAGCCTAATTGATGAATAACTAAATTCATGTAGCCATAAACGAATGCAACACTTAAGGCAAAAGCTAGCAACAGCTTACGTAAACTTAACTGTCTGAGATTGACTATACCTTCAACATTCCATTTCTTTCGCGTCGGTGAATTTGGATGATACCAAAGCATTGCGACTAAAAGAGGGATGAAAGAGATGAAGAAAAAGGCAATGTAATTAAGATTCATTTGACTAGTTTTACGATAAAGTAAAATTTAGAATTCCAGTTCATCACAAAACTAATCAAATAATCTCAAATTACAATTTCCCTACAACAAACCGCTTCGAAATCATACGCACCCCTTCTGCCTGTACCGTTATAAAGTACAATCCATCCGTATAGCGTTTCATATCAAAACTTGGTAGTTCATCAGTCAATTCAACAAAGTGTTTTTCTTCTAAAATCTGTCCATATTGATTGAGCAATTTCACACTTACTTGCTTACCTAGATAAACATGCAAAGCCACTTTTATATCACCTGATGTCGGATTTGGAAAGACACTAATTGCATCAATATCCAAGTCAAAATCTAATCTTCTGACTTCTGAATAACGATGAGCACCGTTTCTCATTTCTTGTCGCAAACGATAGAAATGAGCCCCTTGTTCTGGTTCTGCATCATAGAAGTCGAATGCCTGTGTATAGTTCTCCTCTCCTATTTGGCGTTGATGAATTTCATAAAATTCAAGACCATTTTCAGATTGTTCTAAAATGAAATTGTCTGTCGCTCTTGTCGTATTTGTTGTCCAATGCAAACGTACTTCTCTACCATATTTTTCCGCATCAAAAGTCAAGTATTCCTGCTGACGACGAGCAAGACCCATAGTTTGAATATCTAAAATGTAGTCTTCCACTTCTCCATATTGGTAACTTCCACAAGGGTCTGCATATGCCCCATTTTGCATAGAAATTCTCATGCGTGTTTTACCCAATGAAGAGTTATTAGGAATAGAAATAGAACCTGTCACTTCAGATATTCCATGGTCTTCAAATGCCATTTCTCCTTCGTCATCAAAGTCACCGTCGCGATTAAAATCTATCCAAACGCGCCAGTATTCGTCGTAAGGTAACCAAGAAAATTCTGGCAAAAGTGTAATATCATAAGTACCACCAAGGCTAACAGCTGATTCTATTGAAGTATAATCTCCATATCCTTCTTTGTTCGTTTGGTTATCAATATCAGCAAAAGTTACTCTATTAATCCACTGCCACCAAGGTTCGTCAGCTTGTAAGCCACAGTAGTTTTCAGGAGCAGGACCACCAATTACTACATCACCGTCTGTACGTACAACAAAAGAACAAGACTCCGTATTTCCGCAATTATCAGTTGCGGTATATGTAATTGTTTCCGCACTTCCTACTGTAAATTCGCTACCATTTGGCAAGCCAGCAGTTTGAGTAAGTGTAGCGTCTCCGATAGCACAAGAAGAGTTAACACTTGGAATATCCCAAGTCACGAGAGCACTATTGCTACCCGCAGGTGCTTCTACTTCTATATCATCTGGACAATTTATACTTAAAGCCGTACAACTTTCAGCTGAAGCACCGATAGTCACAGTTGCTGTCTCTGTACAATTTTCAAGATTATCTGTAACCGAAACCGTGTAAGTTCCTGGAGCAAGATTATCTTGCATCGCATCAGTACCTAAACCGTCACTCCACACTGTAGACAAGTTACAAGGGCTTCCGCCTGTTGAACCCATGACTTCCACCTCTGCCATACTCAAAATCCCGTTAGCCAGAAGTTGGATACGAACATAACGTCCGTTCACTACGGTTGGGATAACTGTTGGCGTACCAGCTTCTTCTGTTTGTAAGAAAGCGGTGATATTTGGGTCAGCTGTCAATTCAAATAAATTACTCGCAGTGAATGGTGTCTCAGAAATCAAAACATAGTAATTCGTTAAATTTTCATTACAGCAATCAGTTCTATTCCAGACGTTTACTGTTTCAATCTCAGATACTTGACCAAGGTCAACTTCCCACCATGGTTGTAAATTCCAACCAGACCCTGTGACAGACATAGTTGACCAGAAGTTACCGTCGGTATTGCCGTCAATAGCGCGTGATGCATCTGCATCCCAAGTTGTTCCTAATTGCGTAGCAGTTCCATTCAGAGCTAGATTTTCGGTATCACCACCGCCACCACCACCAGTTCCAGTGCAGGGTAGATTAATTTCAATAGAGCCATCATTTTCACCATTACAGCTTTCATCAGTACTCGTATAGGTCAAGTCAAAATCCGCGCATTCTACTCCTGTACCTCCACCGTCAGGTGTTGAGTCACAGCCATTTGGAATGCCGTCATTATCATTATCTGCATTGTCATCAAAACCAGCACAAATATCCGCAGAGTCACAAACGCCATCATTGTCGCTGTCATCTTCTGCATTTCCTACCGTGATGTTCAAGTTTTCAACGCAGTCATTATTACCTGTAATCGTTACTTGATAAGTCCCTGCCGTTAAACCAGTTGGATTATCGGTATCACCAATTCCGTCAGACCAGTCGTAAGTATAAGTACAGTTACCACCGCCAGCAGACTCTCCTATCACTTCTACTTCTGCTAAAGTCAAGAAACCAATACCTAACTTTTGTATGCGCACATAACGTCCAACAGTATTAATATCTATTACAGAAGGAGTACCTGCAATTTCATCTTGAAGGAAAGAAGTAACACTATTTTGAAATAGCGTAACATCTAAATCGTTGGATGCAAATGGCATTGAAGACACTAAAATGTAGTAGCCTGTCAAATCAAAATCACAACAATCTGTTCTATTCCAAATATTAATCGCGCTGATATCAGATACCTCTCCTAAGTCAATCTGCCACCAAGGTTGGACATCCCAACTGGTCGAACTACAGGTTTGAGTTCCCCAGAAATTACCATCCGTATTTCCGTCAATAGCACGTGAAGCATCTGCGGAATAGTTAGTACTTGATTGTGTTGCTGTTCCTGTTAGAGCTAAATTCACAGGTGTACCACCTCCTGTTCCATCGTCTGGACAATCGGGTAGATTAAGTTGAATTTCTCCGTCTGCACTTGCAGGACAAGTTGCATTTGAAACACTAGCACTTACTGCACTGAGGTATTCACATGCTTCATTGCCTCCACCATCTGGTGTTGTATCACAAGCATTAGGTACACCGTCATTATCATTATCTGCATTATCATCGCCCGTTGGGCAAATATCTACGGAGTCACAAACACCGTCGCCATCACTATCGTCTTCTGCATTTTCAACAGTAATATTCAAACTTTCCGTACAGTTATTATTATCTGTAATCGTCACTTGATAAGTACCTGCTGCTAAGCCTGTTGGATTATCAGTATCACCAATACCATCAGACCAGTTGTAACTATAAGTACAAGCACCTCCGCCGCCACCAGACTCTCCGATGATTTCAACTTCTGCTATAATTAAGAAACCTGTGCCTTGTCTTTGTATGCGTACATAACGTCCTACCGCATCAATATCTATATCAGCAGGTGTTCCTGCTGTTTCACTTTGAAGGAAAGAAGTAACATTAGTTTGTGATAGTAAAGAACTTAAATCATCTGATGCAAAAGGCGTTGAAGACACTAAGATGTAGTAGTCAGACAAATCAGCTTGACAACAATCCGTTCTATTCCAGATATTAATCGAACTGATATCAGAGACTTCTCCCAAGTCTATTTGCCACCAAGGTTGGACATCCCAGCTTGTCGCACTACATGTTTGAGTTCCCCAGAAATTACCATCGGTATTCCCGTCAATAGCACGTGAAGCATCCGCAGAATAGTTAGTACTTGACTGCGTTGCTGTTCCAGTTAGAGCTAAATTCACAGGCGTACCGCCCCCTGTTCCGCCGCCGGGGCAGTTAGGTATATTTAATTGAATTTCTCCGTCTGCACTCCCTGCACAGCTTGCATTTGAAACTGTTGCACCTACTGCATTTAGATAATCACAATCATCATTTGCTTCACCATTTGGTGTATCATCACAAGCATTTGGAGTACCGTCATTATCGTTGTCTGCGTTATCATCTCCTGTTGGACAAATATCATCCGCATCACATACGCCGTCATTATCTGCGTCTGCGAAAGTTCCAGAACAGTTACAATTGGCGTCGTAGATATCATTTTCAGTACAATCATTGAGGTCATCACAAGTTGTACCTTCCGCTATTGTACATTCTCCGCAGTTTCCTGGCGTTCCACATATTGCAATCTCATTAATTTTAGCTTGATTGCCTTCTTTCGTCAAACGTAAATAACGCGTAGTCATCGTCAGATTTCCGAATTCATGCCATTCAAAGTTTTTCTCGGTTAAGTAATCTTCAAGCAATTGCCAAACGCCACTTTCGTCTTGATACTCTATTTTCAAAATATCAACCCCCGAACCATCAAAAATATGAATAGATGACAAATCATAGCATTGCTGTAAATCAACAATAGCAATCATTGGAGGTACTCCATTATTTACATCATAATTCTCCCCCCATTCTGTTGTTGCATTTGTACCTGCACCACAGATAGGATTTGTACTTTGCTCATCCACCAATCGAGTTGGGTCAATACCATCTGCTGGGGTCAGATTTTGTATCCAACTCGGCTGTAAACAGATACGACAAGAACAAGAATTATCACAGTTTGTGTTACATTCTGCATTAGTCAAAGTACTTGCAGTGACCGTAATAGGTGTAGATAAATTACCGTCAGCATCCATTGTGCGTACAGTGACATCATAGTTCGTTTGCGTTGCTAAATTGAACAACTCATAAGTCATGTTTGCTTCTGTCGCTGGAGTAAATTCAGTTTGACCATTGTAAGTAAATTGATAACCTGTGATGTCAGTTTCTAAGGGCGCTTCCCATGCAAAGCGCAATGAGTTACAAGAATTCCCTGTATAAGCAAAATCGATTGGCGCAGAAGGAGGAAGATTACTATCATCAAAGTCAGACTCTCTACCACATAAAATAAGTTCTCCAATCAGGGCACGGTCATCGCCATCTGATGTAAAGCGCAAGTAGCGCACAGGTGTATCAGAAGGAAGTAAATTATCCAATGTCACCCATTCTGCAAAAGGTTGCGTAAAGTATTCACTCAATACTTGCCAAGGTCCATTTGGTGTCGTGGAATATTCTATCGTAAATGTGCTGTAATCTTGTGCATCATAAAGGTAGAATGCATCGATGTTGTAATAGTCTTGTAAATCAATACTGACACTCAAATCATTAGAATTGCCAGCGGAGAAACCAAAGATAGATGTTGGTTCGCCCCCGTCACCACAGATTGGGTCATGATTTGCTTGCTCATCGAAGAGTTCTGTTGGTACATTAGAGACACCAGAAAAGTCATAAATCCATGACGGGTCAATCTCAATTTTACAAGTTGTATCTCCTGTTGTAATATTTGTTGTACAAACTTCAGAGACATTACCATTTGCGTCACGTGCAAAAAGAGCTACGATGTAAGAAGAACTTTCATCTAAACCAGTAATATTGAAATTACCTTCTGATGCAGGAACATTTTCTGCAATAAATTGACCGTCAAATAAATCAAAATCAGTCGTTCCTGTAGGAAAAAGCCACACATCAACTTCATCAACACCTGTTGGTGCGGTCCATGACACGCGCGCAGAACTACAAGTACTTTCTGCCAATTGTAAATTATTGACACAGTTCACAATTGGGCTATTATTCGCTGAACCAACACGCACAAAAACAGGACGTTCCGTAATTGGAATATTAACTGTGCTTCCTGATAATGAACTATTCACACCTACTGTTGAAGGTGCATCCATTTCAATTAAAGTAGCATTATTTGCTCCTTCTAAATTCAAGGCATAATTATAAGCAGGCTTATCACACGATGTCGGTGACCATAAAGCAAAAATCTTATCAGAAGAGTCATTTGGATTAACAAAACGATAGACACGCGGACAATCTACATTACAATCAGTCTCTTGACAAGGTGATAGTTCGCTTTCGTAAACATAGCCCGACAAGACATTTTTCATTGTATAAACGTAGTACCAAGACTTGCGTGGCGAATAATCTCGTTTAGTCAAACCACTTACTTGAAAGAGCCCACATAGCTCACCTTCACAGGCATCCCGCAATTCATAAAGCATCGCACGGTCAAATCCTGCTGCTGCGGTCTCTAAATAAGAGCGAATAATCCATTGCGCTTGTACTTCTTCACGGTCTGCATTTCCGATACCGTCCCACGGCACACGTTGTCCAGAAAGTGAATCTACATCATATCCAAATTCAGACAACCACAACTCCGCATCTGGGAAATTTTGGTCACGGTATGCTGTAATAGGTAGCATTTTTTGCTTCATCAAATCATCCTCTGGAGAAATTCCGTTGAGTCCTAATTGATTTAATTCTTGTCCTGTATTGCTGTAATGGTGAAACGAAAGTACATCAAAAGGATATTTTCCATTTGGTCCACTCGCGCTACGATTAGCAGTAAACCAATCTACCATTTCTTCTATATACTGTAAATCAAAATCAGAAAGTCCTGTCGCAACGACTTTTGCAGTTGGGTCAGCATTCTTAAGACCTACCGCAGAAATCATTTGTCCTGGATTATCAGGGTCAGGAATTAATCCCATTGTTTGTTGGTGCCCATCAGCATCTGCGGAGAGCATTACTGCATATTCTTCTGGTGTAAAATAAGTAGACGGTAATTGTGGTAGCCACCATTTATCTGGCTCATTCCAATTTTCAAAATAATTGATACTTCCCAATCCTGTTTCTGGGGTTTCATCAGGATGCAAACGCGGAATGATAACTTGATTTATTTTAGCTGTCGAAAAGGTCGTATTTCCGTAACGTGCCGCATAATGATACATCCAATCAGCGTGTGCTAAATATGAATTTGGAACAAGCGGGTCGTTACCTGGGTACATTGGCTTTTGTTCCAAGATGTTATTTCCTTCGGGAAGCTGAGGCGTTAGTGGCGTTGTTTCGCTGTCCCACATCCACGGAAATGATTGAAAGAGAGAGACTCCAATTTCTAATCCACTACCTGTTATTTCATCATAGTAAGCATCAAAAGGAATTGCAGCTTGCGTTTGATAAGAAGGGTTAAACTTATACTGCGTCAATGGATAAACAGGCGAGGCTGTTTCCTGTGTCTCGTTGAGGGCGGGAAAACCTTGGTCAAGTGCAGCACGGTGATACTCACGGACAAAACCAACGGCTTGCATTTTATCCACAGGCATATCACGACGGATATTGATTCCTATGAATTCTTCCATTGGAATCTCCTGTGCAGAAACGACAATAGTATTTATCAAGGTAAAAATAATAATACTGAGAGTTAGAATCACTGTACTAAGGCTAAATATTCTCATGAGGAATGTTTATGTTTGTTGTATGACTAGTCTGCTTTTGAAAGCTTTTCTTGGAAAAACGACTAAGAGCAATGAAGGGGGAAAGGATATTGCAAGAAGGTAATAATCTGTGCGTTTACAAATTGTTTTGTAAAGGTAGTAAAAGCTTGTTATGGAGTAGTTCCTCTAGAGTTAATGTACAGATAAATGGCTTGATTCAGGTATAGATTATACAAAAAAGCGCGACTTAACCGTAGTTAAGTCGCGCTTTTTAAATTAATGAAGTGAATATTTATGTTATTCACATTTAGAATACTGCTCTTTAAATACGACGAATATCCGCTCCTAGAGCGCGTAACCTTCCGTCAATATTCTGATAGCCACGGTCAATCTGATTGATATTCTCGATTCTACTCGTTCCTTTGGCAGAAAGTGCCGCAATTAGAAGGGCAACGCCCGCACGAATGTCTGGAGAACTCATAGTGATACCGCGTAAATCATTTTGGCGGTTCATACCAATAACTGTCGCACGGTGTGGGTCACAAAGTATAATTTGCGCGCCCATATCTATAAGTTTATCTACAAAGAAAAGGCGGCTTTCAAACATCTTTTGATGAATAAGTACACTCCCCTTAGCTTGTGTAGCTAAAACTAAAACGATGCTCATCAAATCTGGCGTAAACCCAGGCCATGGTGAATCGTAAACTGTCAATATAGACCCATCAATAAAAGTCTGAATTTCATGTTCTTCTTGAGCGGGAACATAAATATCATCTCCCCTAAACTCTAAGTTCACACCCATTTTCTTAAAAATAGAAGGAATAATTCCGAGTTCTTTTACTGCTGCGTCTTTGATTGTAATCTCAGACTGTGTCATAGCTGCTAAACCAATAAACGAACCAATCTCAATCATATCTGGCAAAACGCGGTGATTAGTTCCTCCCAATTTTTTGACACCTTTTATAGTCAAAAGATTAGAACCAATACCTTTAATTTTTGCCCCCATTCGATTCAGCATCTTACAAAGCTGTTGAAGATAAGGTTCACAAGCTGCATTGTAGATTTGTGTTTTCCCTTTAGCCAAAGCGGCAGCCATAACAACATTTGCCGTTCCCGTCACAGAAATTTCATCCATCAAGATGTAAGTACCTTTTAGTTTTTTGCTTTCTATAAAGTACTTCCCTCCCTTAGAGTCATCATAACGGAATTTTCCACCCAACATCTGAAGTCCGTTAAAGTGGGTATCCATGCGACGACGACCAATCTTGTCTCCTCCTGGTTTTGGTAAGTAAGCACGTCCAAATCGTGCTAAAAGTGGTCCAATCAACATGACAGAACCGCGAATTTTCTTTGCATTCGTTTGAAATTCTTCACTACCAAAATAGTCTAAATCAATTTCATCTGCTTTAAAACTAAATTTTCCCTCACTTATCTTCTTCACTTTTACACCCAATCCTCTTAATAAATCTATCAAGCGATTTACGTCCACAATATCTGGAACATTCTCAATTATTACTTTTTTGTCGGTCAACAAAACAGCACAGAGAATTTGTAATGCTTCATTCTTTGCTCCTTGGGGAATAATTTCTCCAGAGAGCTTATTACCTCCTACTACTTCAAATGCGTCTAATCTCATATTTAGAAAGGTTAACGGTTAACGACTGAAAGCAGTCATCTTCCTGTTATTTTTTTATTTCGAGGACAAATGTAAACTTTCTTAAGTGTGTTTTTTAATAGAATAATAAATTTGTTAGGCTCTTTATGATTTTACGTGGTTTACGTACCTTAGCAAAAAAGTTTGCTAATGGATATTTTGAAAATTTTCGAGGAGTTACTTCCTATAGAATCTCCTTTTTTTGTTGAACAAGTAACAAAAGACGAGGAGCAATTAAAAGTTACTATACACATTGGTATTGAAAAAAGCTACCGTCCTCATTCTGATTGTGGAACTGTTCATCAGTATTACAATAAGACATGGGAGCACATCAATATTTTTCAATATCGTTGTTTTATTAAATGTCGTTTACCAATTTATGATAATCTCAGAACTGGTAAAACGGAAGCACTGCAAGTCTCATTTAGTCGAAAGAATTCTCGTTTCACATTGTTGTTCGAACAAGAAGTTTTACGACTTTTAAGATTACATCATTGTCAACAAACAGTAGCTCAACAACTGAAAATTAATACTCAGAGAGTCGAGAAAATATATCACGACTATACCAGTATACCATTTACAGAGCATGTATTTGAGCCTTGTTATAATATTGGAGTGGATGAAACTTCCACCCGTAAAGGACACAATTATTTTTCAATAATAGTGAACATGGAAACGGGTAAACCAATTGATATTCAAGCTGGTAAAGGAGCAGACGTGATTGAAAACTTCTTTCACGAAAACGCTAATCCAGAAATTATTAAAGGAATATCTATGGATATGTCTCCTGCTTTTATCAGCGGGTGCAAAAGTTATTTCCCTTGGGTCATTCCTACTTTTGATAAATGGCACGTGTATAAACTTCTCGGTAAACATCTATATAATCTCATCAAAAAGTCTCCAGAAAAACAGGAAGATTTTGATGCGATTTGGCAAGAGTTAGGAGAATTTTATAATCGCAATAGTTTTGAAAAAGCTGAAACTCAACTTGTATTTATTGCAGATTATGCTGAACTCATTTTTGGTAAAAACAGTTTTTCAAAATCAATCCGTCGTCATTTCGATGGAATTTCAGAACATATTCGCACTAAATTAACTAACGGAATTCTTGAAGATATAAACTCAAAAGTTCAAACACTTAAGAGAATAGCCAAAGGATTCCGATATGTTGAGAATTTCAAAAAAATGGTATTCTTTATTTTTGGAGTTATCAACCCGAAAATTCCTGCTACCACGTAAAATCATCAAGAGCCATTTGTTAGATATGCTTGAGTATTCGTTAGAATAATTAGATTTTCTAAAAAAGAAAAGGGCAATTTTCCTTTCGGAAAACCACCCTTTCATTATTCTTTGTAGAAAACTATCTGCGTCCGCGTCCGCCGCCACTGTTACGTCCGCCACCGCGTCCGCTATTGCTACGTCCACCACCACGTCCGTTGCTACGTCCACCGCCACGTCCGTTACTACGTCTGTCATTATTATTATTCTCTGGACGGCGACGACGACGATTAGCTTGTGCTAATCCATTGATTTCGGCATTATCTGTCAAGACTAATTCTCCGTCAGATAAAGATTCTAAATCATCAATAATCACATCATCACTCACAAAGTGTTCTGTATTCCATGTACGATAAGCCATTTTCATGTATGAACCGATGACTTCAACAAAAGCATCTTTGATATATCCATCTTCCATTTCAAGTGCACGCTTAATCATTGCATGTACATTACCACCGTAGTGACGAAAGCGCATCTGATTAGGTGGATAAGGTACTATTTCAGGCTTTTTACGCTTCGCCTCTGGCTGAACACTTACCCCTTTTGGAGGTGTTACGTTCAAGTCATAATCAGCGATTCTGAAAACATGTAACCAAATTTTTTCGCGTACATCATCCAAATTTTTACTATGTGGATTCAGTTGTAACATTAAACGTACAACTTTTTCTACGAAAACCTGGCGCTCATCGTCATCTTCCATTTCCTTAGCATAATTGATAAGGTTTTGGACATTTCTTCCGTATTCAGGAATCGTTAAATTCTCTCGGGAAGAGTTATATTCTAATTCAAATTCTTCTACAGCCATTTTTTCTTATAGTTGGCAGTTGGTAGTAAGTAATTGAAAAGTAAATATTCTTTATTCAATACTTAGTAGCAACTTTCTTGTAACGACGTTTAATAATTCATACGTCGTAAATCGTAATTCTAAAATCGTAACTCGTTTTATTCTACGGTTACGGACTTCGCTAAGTTACGTGGTTGGTCAACGTTACAGCCACGCATTAATGCAATGTGGTAAGACAACAATTGTAAAGGGATAACTGATAAAAGAGGAGTCAAAGGTTCCAATGTTTCGGGGATTTCAATTATATAATCCGCCATTTTACTGATAATCTTCTCGCCTTCTGTTACAATAGCAATGACGTTTCCGTTTCTTGCTTTTACTTCTTGGATATTGCTGGCTATTTTTTCGTAAGCACTTTGGTTGGTCGCAATAACAACAACAGGCATATTCTCATCAATCAAAGCAATAGGTCCGTGCTTCATTTCAGCAGCAGGGTAACCTTCCGCATGGATATAGGAAATTTCCTTTAATTTTAATGCGCCTTCAAGTGCTACAGGGAAATTATAACCGCGTCCTAAGTACAACGCATTTGGTGAGTCTTTAATTTCTGCTGCAATGTACTCTATTTTGCTGTTACTTTCCAATACTCTTGCAATTTTAGCAGGAATATTTTCCATTTCATTCAACAATTGTTGATAATAAGACTTAGAAATAGTACCTCTTTTAAAAGCAATAGCCATCGCCATCATCGTCAATACTGTAACTTGTCCAGTAAATGCTTTGGTCGATGCAACTCCAATTTCGGGGCCAGCATGTATATAAGAGCCAGCATCAGAAATACGTGCGATTGAAGAACCGACGACATTTACAATACCATAAACTAATGCGCCTTTTTCTTTTGCTAATTCAATTGCAGCTAAAGTATCTGCTGTTTCTCCAGATTGAGAGATAGCAATTACTACATCTTTTTCGGTGATAACTGGATTACGGTAACG
>CALDUB010000259.1 GCA_937923465.1 uncultured Saprospiraceae bacterium | reverse complement strand
CGAGCAAAGCGTCGGAACACGGTATGCACTGATTTTTTAAAGAAAACTAACGAAAAAATATAAATTTCACATACGTATTCCTTATTTACAAACAAGTCTTATAGATTACTCTAGGCTGCATACAAATTAGGGTAGCCAGATGTAATCATTTCTCTTAATGACTTACGCGCAAAGAAAATACGACTTTTTACAGTTCCGATTGGTAGTCCTAATGTCTCTGCAATTTCTTCATACTTCCACCCTTCATAAAACATGCTAAAAGGTACGCTATAAGTATCACTTAACTTGTCTATAAATCCGATTAATTCCTTCATCATAATATTACTATCTCCTTGATTAATAGATGCACTACTTCGTGTTTCAAATACATAGCTGCCTGTTGGCTCGCAAGATGTCGCACGATTTTTCTTTTTACGGTATATATTAATGAATGTATTACGCATAATAGTAATAACCCATGCTTTGAAATTCGTTCCGTTCTCGAATTTTTGGCAATTACCAAAAGCGCGTATCGCAGTTTCTTGAACCAAGTCACGTGCATCTTCATAGTTATTCGTCAAGCGATATGCGAAAGGAACTAATGAAGGACGTAAAGTTGTGAATTGTGATTGAAAATCTGAAGTACCCATTTTATTAATATTGATGTCTCGTAAAGAAAACTGGTTTAATAAAAAAAAATCGTTCTTTGACAAATTTCGTAACAAAGGAAAAGTAAAATTAAAAGCGACTAATAGGAAGCGTCAATTTTAGTTTTCCTTTGTCATGTTTTATGGAGTTTGTCAAAAAATCAAAATAATAATGTGTAAATTATCTCAAGTAATTTCGGTTACGTTGTTGTGTGTTTCTGTTCGTTCCATGCACTTACTGCCGTAATGACAGAAAGGATGAGAACTAATGTTGCGTAAAAAAAAACAATTTCCATATTGTATGTTTGTATTATGATTAGAGAATATGCAAAGTGCGTTCCTGCAATGTGCCAACTTTTTATTTTTACACTTAACTAGTTGATAGTCAGTAGAATAAATCTTTGAAAGAAAAAAATACCCTGTGCCAACTTTTTTTAGACCCTTCCATTATGAAAGGGTTACTTTTCCAAAATGGAAGGGTTTTCTATTTTTTTGAATTTGAGAAAGGTGAAAATGTCGGAAGAAAAGTAAAAAGTACGCTTGTTAATGCAGTATAATATTCCGTAATATGCTGGTAAGGAGTGCGATGGATGCATATATAACACAGACTTGACAATGTTTGAAAACATAGCCGATGAAAAAGACGTATATTTGCAGTCATTTTCGAGCAAAAGACATTATAGGGAATGAATTAAAATTAAAATGACAATTAAAACGCTATTTTACTAGTGCATTGTAAATTTTGAAATAGAAGTCATTTTAATTTGTTACGAGAAGAAATTAGGTATTTATAGAAAGTCTAACATCTAATATCTAAAGTCTAATATCTTTAAAAGAAGACAATGAAGAACATTCGCAACTTTTGCGTTATCGCTCATATTGACCACGGCAAGAGTACCTTGTCTGACCGCCTGTTGGAATTCACGCAGACTATTTCTGAACGTAAAATGCAAAACCAAGCATTGGACGATATGGATTTGGAACGTGAGAGAGGTATCACGATTAAGAGTCACGCTATTCAGTTAGATTACAAACATACTGATGGTCAAGATTATATATTCAATCTTATTGATACTCCAGGTCACGTAGATTTTAGTTATGAAGTTTCACGTTCGATTGCTGCCTGTGAAGGTGCGCTATTGATTGTAGATGCATCTCAGGGTGTACAAGCTCAGACTATATCTAACTTGTATTTGGCGATTGAAAACGACTTGGAAATCATTCCTGTACTGAATAAGGTAGACATGGAGTCTGCTATGATTGAGGAAATGAGTGACCAAATCATCGACCTTATTGGTTGTGAAGTAGAGGATATCGTATTGGCAAGTGGTAAAACAGGTTTAGGTATTCAGGATATTATGGATGCTGTAGTCGCTCGCGTACCGGCACCAAAGGGTGACCCAAAAGCACCTGCACAAGCATTGATTTTTGATTCTGTCTTTAATCCTTACCGTGGTGTCATCGCTTACTACCGTATGTTGAATGGTACATTGAAGAAGAACGAGAAAGTTCGCTTCATGAATACTGGAGCAGAATATTCGGCAGATGAACTTGGAGTCTTGAAAATGGACTTGAGCCCGAAAAAAGAAATATCAGCAGGTAATGTTGGTTATATAGTGACGGGTGTAAAAGAAAGTAAAGAAATCAAAGTAGGGGATACGATTACTTCGGTAGAGTTTCCAGCGGAGGCGCCGATTGACGGATTTGAGGATGTGAAGCCAATGGTATTTGCAGGTATCTTCCCGATTGACAATGACGACTTCGAAGACCTACGTGATAGTTTAGAGAAATTGCAATTAAATGATGCCTCTTTGGTTTTCGAACCAGAAACATCTGTTGCCTTAGGTTTTGGTTTCCGTTGTGGTTTCTTGGGAATGTTACACTTGGAGATTATCCAAGAGCGTTTGTCACGCGAGTTTGACATGGATGTCATCACGACTGTACCAAACGTTTCTTACTTTGCTACTGATACAAAACAAAATCGCTTCGTCGTTAATACGCCAGCGGATTTGCCAGAAAATAACTTATTGGACTCGGTAGAAGAGCCATACATTGACGCACAAATCATCACAAAGCCAGAGTACATCGGTACGATTATGACTTTGTGTATGGAGAAGCGTGGTATTTTGACAAAGCAAAATTATTTAACACAAGAGCGTGTTGAATTGTCTTTTGAGATGCCATTAGCTGAGATTGTTTTTGACTTTTATGATAGATTAAAATCAATCACACGTGGTTATGCTTCCTTTGATTATCAACCATTAGATTATCGTAAGTCTGACTTAGTTAGATTGGATATGATGCTAAATGGTGACCCTGTAGATGCACTTTCTGCACTTGTTCACCGTACCAAAGCACAATCTTTTGGCCGTAAAATCTGTGCTCGATTAAAAGAGCTTTTACCGCGTCAGCAGTTTATGATAGCAATACAAGCAGCGATTGGTTCTAAAATCGTAGCGCGTGAAACTATCTCTGCTCTCCGTAAAGATGTAACCGCAAAATGCTACGGTGGTGATATTTCGCGTAAACGTAAGCTTTTGGAGAAACAAAAGAAAGGTAAGAAGAAAATGCGCCAGATTGGTAATGTAGAGGTACCGCAGAAGGCATTTTTAGAGGTATTGAAGTTGGATTAATTTTCAACGCAGAGTGCGTAGAGACGCAGAGTTTTAACAAAGAAAGACGAGTCATTGACTCGTCTTTCTTTGTTTTTATGGGTATGTTTTTTTGCGGAGAAGAAAAGTATCACGGTCGTTCCACGCCGTGTTTCTCTATACACGCCGTGGAACGGACGTGTTACTTTATCACGATTTTTCCAGCGTCCAATATTTTTCCCTCCGTTTCTATTCTATAAAAATACAAACCTTCCACCAATCCGTGTCGCATAAATTTAAAACTATTTTGACGATGTATCTCTCGTCGCACTTCTCGTCCTTGTATGTCAAATAGTGTAAATTCCAAAGGCGTATTTTCCATTCTCTTCAC
>CALDUB010000258.1 GCA_937923465.1 uncultured Saprospiraceae bacterium | reverse complement strand
TGGTTACTTTTCAAACTTGATTGAGGGTTACAGGGTTATTGGGTTGAGAGGTTAAGGGTTGAGAGGTTGGCGTACAAGTTAGAACGGAACCTCTTAACTCACAACCTCTCAACTCTTAACCTCTCAACTCTTAATCTCTTTACGACAATTAGGCAAAAGCCAAAAGCTTAAAATACCCTAGCTTACATTTGCCCATCTCTATAGAGGTGACGGAATTGCTGCCAAAGATTGTCCTTCGGTGGCTCCGCAGTAATAACGATTTCTTCCTTTTTGACAGGATGAATGAAGCGTAAACTCCGTGCGTGCAAAAATATTGTGGCATCTGCATGAAAATCAGGGGCGCCATACTTCACATCACAGCGAATTGGGCAGCCGATTTTAGCCAATTGAACACGGATTTGGTGCGGACGTCCTGTATGTGGTGTTACTTCTAAGAGAGGTAAAGAACCAATCTGAGCCAGCAGTCTGTAATCTAAAGTTGACTCTTTGGCATCTTTAGAGCGATTACTTGGGGCATCGAGAGCTTTTGCCATATTTTTCTCCGAATCCTTCTTAATCCAGTGCTTCAATGAGCCAGACTCAGGATTAGGACGTTTCATCGTGATAGCCCAATAAGTCTTGTGGATTTGACGATTTTTGAACATTTCATTCATCCGCTGTACAGCCTTAGTTGTACGTGCAAAAACCACTACCCCACTTACAGGACGGTCAAGGCGGTGTACAGTCCCCAAGAAAACTTCACCAGGCTTATCGTATTTCTCCTTAATGTAGTCTTTGACAAACTCATTGAGCGGCTTATCTCCTGTCTCATCGCTGTGCACAAGCCAACCTCCTGGTTTCCATACGGCAATCAAGTGATTGTCTTCATACAAAATCCGTAAGTTATCTGCTACTTTCTTTGTTCTTCTTGTTCTTTTTGCCATCTCTTTAAAACTTAGTTGTCGGTTTACAGTTGATAGTTGACGGAGGTTATTTGTAAAAAACCTCGTAATTTTACAGTCGTATTGTGTCCCGTCAACCAACAATCCCGATAGCAAGGAATGGTACAAAAATAAATTTACACTTTTGGCTGTTTATTGTGCCCTTATTTTTTTCTTCAAAATCAGTCATAGTATTGACAATACTCCTTCTTTTAAAGAAAATCTAAGACCAAAATAAGCGACCCAAAGAATGTAAATTTATTCTTACACCATTCCTAAACGGGACAGGCTGGACAACTGTCAACTATAATAAAGCGCAAAAGTATGAAATTAACCTTAGGTTTTTCCCCTTGTCCCAACGATACCTTTATTTTTGATGCCATGATTCATGGAAAAGTCGATAATGAGGGCTTAGAATTCGATGTTGTGCTTGGTGATGTGGAAGAATTAAATCAAAAAGCTTTTGCTGGAGAACTCAATATTACTAAGTTGAGCTATCATGCTATGGGTTATTGTTTGAATGAATACAGTCTTTTAGATGCGGGTTCTGCTCTGGGGAATAATTGTGGTCCGCTTTTGATTGCTCCACAAATGTTGTCTGATGAGGCGATAAATGGGGCGACGATTGCGATACCAGGAAAATATACGACTGCAAATTTTTTATTGAGTTTGGCTTATCCCAATGCGCAGAAAAAAGTAGAAACGCTATTTTCTGATATTGAAAAGGATGTATTGACTAAAAAAGTAGATGCAGGTCTGATTATTCATGAAAATCGTTTTACTTATCAAGAGAAAGGTCTGGTGAAGTTGATTGATTGTGGAGAGTATTGGGAGAAGACTTATAATTTACCGATTCCGTTGGGTGGTATTGTGGTGCAGAAGGCATTGCCACAGGATGTCCAAGAGAAAGTTAATCGTGTCATGGCGCGGAGTGTTCGTTTTGCTTTGGACAATCCGCAAGAAGCGAAGGATTACGTTAAACAACATGCTCAGGAAATGGATGAGAAAGTAATGTATCAACACATTGGCTTGTATGTGAATGACTTTACTGCGGATTTGGGTACGGAAGGTCGGAAGGCAGTGCAGACGCTTTTTGAAGTGGCGCGGGAGAAGGGGATTATTCCGGAGTTTGAGGGGGATATTTTTGTGTAGAATTTATTAAAAAACGGCTCTGGTGACAGTCATTTAATGTTCAGAATGATAAGAACAGTCAATAATTCATTCTGACTTAAACTAAGGAGAATGCCCCTTATCTAAAGTTAAAACGCATTTAGATAAAAGGTAACGGGCATTTCATTCTGCCTAAGTTCAAGATAAGGATAGACATTTTAGAATATTCTGAAATTAAAAATGACCGTTACCTCAGTAGTTATAAAAAACATTAGAAAATGGAAAAGAAAACCTATTTAGATGTTACGCAAGAAGCAGGAAAAGAATTCTTCACGAAAAAATCAGAAGGAAGTGTCGTCATGCTTAACCTACTGAAATTCAGAGAGTTTGCAGACTATTCTAAATCTCCAGAATTAGCTCCTACCAATAAAATATCAGGAAAAGAAGCGTATCAACTTTACATGAAACATACCCTACATTTTCTCAAATCAGCAGGAAGTGAAGTCATATATCAAGGCAAAAGTCATAGTTTTTTGATTGGTCCAGAAGATGAAAAATGGGATGTGGTTTTGTTAGTGAAACATAAAAGTGCAGCTAAATTCTTGGAATTTGCGTCAGATAAAGGTTATTTGGCGGGTGCTGGGCATCGGACTGCGGCTTTGGAGGATTCGAGGTTATTGCCGATTGAGAAGGGGTTTTAGAGTTAGTATGGGATACTTAAAGTAATTTCAAGAATGAGAAACCAAGAAATATTAGATGACGACCAAATTGATAGTGGCAAAAAAGTCATTGATAAAAGGACAAAAAATCTTGTACAAAGAACATTTATCTATTTAACGATTATGATATTAATCCAGTCTGGATTAGTATACCTTCAATACAAAGATTTCTTATCAATTCAAGATATCTCTTTCTGTGGTTCTGTAGTAATTGCTAAAATTTCTGGTTTTATCATTGTAGGATTTATCATAGAACTCATTCGATTCGCGGTAAGAAAATTTAAAAATAAGCAAGTTGATGTAATAACTTTGATTGACCCTTTTTGGTTTCAAACTATTGAGAGTGCCTTCTCAATTTGGATACTTTTAAAAGTAAGTAAAGCTATACTAATCGCCGTGCCTTATCTTTTAACATAAAAAAGCCACGCATCCAAAACCCCCAAGCATTAGTAGATAAAACCAGTTTCAGCGTTCAAAAAGAATGTATTTTAGAAGTGTAAATAAACAACATCTTATCACCTAAAATCACATTCAAATGACTCCTAAATCAAATCTTAATTCCACCGCTGAATTATTCAAACTGTATAAAATCAATAAGCTTTATATGCTCGTTGAAATATTGGTTACCACACTTTTCTCGTGGACAATTTACATGATTTTATCAGAGCTTAATTTAAACTCTTACCTTTGCCTCGCTGTTCCCATTTTGATTGCTGTTTTCGTTATTACTTCTTCGTTTTTAAAGCGTAGAAAGACAGTAGAAAAGACAGTAACTAAAGAGACAAAACTGGTTAAATTCAGTAAGAATTAGTTTCCTATTACGAAGATAAAATATGCCATATCTTGAAGATATGGCATATTATAAGCTATACGATTTATAATTTATGACAATAGACTTCATTCCCAATATCAACGACTTCAACGAACACGTCGTCAGATTATATGACTTTGACAAGGTAGAGTCCGAACGTTTTCGCAAAGCACTGCATCAGGTAGTATTGGTTGAAAAACAACCTTTAGACTTAATGACTTTACTTTTCGTTGAGCCGCGTAATGCTAATTTAATCCTGCGCATTTCGGAAGAAGACGAGGGTATCACATCAGAAAATAATCAAGAATTCTACTGTGATTTGACATTGGAGAGTTATCAGAAAATGGAGAAATTAATCCAACCTTTCTCTGATAAAGATACGGTAACGTTTCAATGGTTGTATGATGTAGATACAGAGATTGATTTGCTATATGCTCCCGCAGGTACTTGGGCAGGAGCAGACGGAGATGAAGAAGAGTAGAGACACGGCGCCGCCACGTCTCCTCCACTGCAAAACTAACAATACATGAGAATAGAAGAACTGAAAATCTACAGCTCAAATTTGGCAGCACAAAGAATATTCTACACAGATGTTCTAAATTTTGAAATAGTCAAAGAGACCAAAAATTCTATTTCCTTAAAGATTGGAAAATCCCTGCTCACCATAGAAGAACGGTCACAATCGACTCCATATCATTTCGCGATAAATATACCTGCCAATCAAGAAATCAAAGCTCTCCAATGGCTAAAAACTAGAGTAGATATCGTCAAAAATGGAGATAATGAAGTCCACGATTTTGACTTTTGGAATGCCAAGGCAATTTACTTTTATGATGCAGATAATAATATTGTAGAGTTCATCGCTCGCAAAAATTTAGACAACTCATCTAATATTACTTTCAATCAAAATTCTCTCCTCGAAATTTCAGAAATCGGTATTCCGACAAGCGACATTGAAGAAAAATTCAAAGCCTTGAATGAAGGTTTGGGTTTAGAAATATTTAGCGGCAGTTTTGAGCGTTTTTGTGCAATTGGGGAAGAAACGGGCTTATTTATCTGTATCAATAAAGAGGAAAAAGATTGGTATCCAAAGGATGACAAAGCGTTTTCTTCTGACTTTTCAGTAGTCTACAGCATAAACAGTATGAAATATTCCATAGAATTTTACCAAGAAAAACTAAAAATCGCCCATAAAATGTAAGCTAATTAGCATTTCAGTATAAAATCATAAACAAGTTTATCAGGACTCTGTTAAAAACCTCGAATAATGGAAATGCTCCATTTCTAACGAGTTTCTTACCAAAAAAATAACGTTCTTGACAATCACATTTCATGGGACTTGTCAAGAACCAAAATAAAAAGTCCTGATGAAAAAAGTAATACTTCTCTTTGCACTACTTTGCCCTCTTCTAGTGGCGGCACAAAATGATTTTCTTGCTCCTACGACTGGAGAACTGCTAATCTCTCAATGCGTGGGCACACTCTACGACTCCTCTGGTCCTGACGCAGATTACACAAATGATAATGACAGTTATACCTTCTTCGAAATTCCAGAGGGTAGCTTTCTTGAATTTACTTTTACAGAGTTTGATGTAGAAAATAACTTCGATAGAGTGGACATTTTCTCTATTTCGGGCGAAGTTCCTGAATTGATAGGTTCTTACGACGGCAATGCTTTACCGAATGGTGGCAATCCAATCCAAGTACTGGGCGCAGGCGCTTTGATTTACTTTTATAGTGATTTTACAATTACAGGTTCGGGATTTGCGGTAGATTTTGCTTGTGGAGAGTTTACAGACCCACCAATGGCTGACGCGGGTTTTCCTTCTTTGACTTGTACGGGCATTGTCAATTTCATTGATAATTCAAGTGGATTTGCGAATAGCTGGGCATGGGATTTTGGCGACGGCAACACATCTACTGAAGAAAACCCAACGCATACTTACACAACTGCGGGTGACTACATCGTTAGTTTGACCGCTTGTAATGACAACGGTTGTGACACTTTCACTGCGACAAGTTCGATTACTTACGACCCAGATGATTTTGTGTGTAACAATGGCACCAATATGATTTATCAAGGTCAAAGTAACACGACAAGTTGTACGGGCGTACTTTTCGACAATGGTGGTCCTGACGGTGACTATCAAGAAGGTAGTTATGATGTTTTTATAATTAATCCTCCGAATGCCTCTAATATTACGCTAACTTTTTTAGATTTTGACTTAGGCAATATGGGCGAACACACAGACGTGCTTGGCGTATTTATTCCTGAAACTTTTGAGCAGTTAGACCAATTTTCAGGAACAAGTTTACCTAATGGCGGCGCACCAATTACTTACAATACGTCTTCTCTTTTGGTATATTTCAGCTCTGACCACTCTAATAATTTTAGCGGTTTTTCTGTTCTTTGGGAAGCAGATGGAAGTGGCGCGGCTCCTGTGGCAGCATTCAGCATTGAAAATACAAATGTTCCTTTAAATAGTCCTGTGAACTTTAGCGATGAGAGCAATGAAGCAGGTGCTTGGTCTTGGAATTTTGGCGACGGCAATACAAGCAATCAAGAAAATCCAACACACATTTACACAACTCCAGGGACTTACGAAGTTTCCTTGACTGTAAATAACTGTAACGGAACAGATACGGCTTTGTCACAAACGATTACGGTGCAAGATGCGCCAGAATTAACTTACTCTCCGGGTAGTTTTGAGGTGACATTAAATGCTGGAACAATAGGTACAGAGACACTTGACTTGTGTAACATCGGCGCAGGCGACCTGACTTTAAGCCTTGATAATCAATCTTCTACGACGAATAATTACGCTTATCAATTTGGTTTTGTAACAGGTGAGAATGGTGCTGGCTTTAGCTGGCAATTATTAGATTTCGACTTTAATGTCTTACAAGAAAGTCAGACACCTTACGCAGCAAACCAAACTTATATCGAAAATATTACGGGTTTATCTATTGATGAAGAATACTATCTTTTATTAAATTCTCCCGAAGGTATTCAAGCAATAGAAAACCTCATTTGGTACGATACAGAAACAGGAGAAATTATATTTGAAGGACAACTGGAAACTGGTCCAGTGGCATTTTATCTTCTTCCGCAACCGACGATTAGCTTGACGGCAGATTGGTTGACGGTAGGCGAAAACAGTTCAATTTTGGCTCCTACTGATTGTGAAAATATCGCTATTGATTTTGATGCAACGGAGTTAAACGGTGGCGTTTACGAGAGTGAGATTACTATAATGACGAATGACCCTGCTAATCCGACGGTGACTATTCCTGTAACATTGACAGTTATTGGTATTCCTGAAATTTCAGTCACAAGTCAAGATTTAGACTTTGGAGAAATACCAGTCGGTGGTACTTCTACCCTATCCTTTACTATCTCAAATGACGGGACAGATGATTTGATACTATCAGGTCTAAATAGCACAGAAGCGGCTTTCACATTGAATACAGCAGCAGAGTTAACGCTTGCACCTGGCGCATCTCAAACGGTAGAAGTTACATTCACTCCTACTGAAATCACAGATTATACAGAAGTTATTTCTATCGTAAATAATGCAGGAGAAAATGTCAATGTTAATATCACAGGTATTGGCGTTGCCGCACCAAGTTTGACTGTTGACCCAACTTCTTTTGTAATTGAATTAATCTCAGGTCAAGATACAACTCTCAATGTAAATGTTGGTAATATTGGAGAAGCAGATTTGACTTATACAACAGATGCGACGACTGACGCGGCAAGTTTTATTTTTAATTTCACGACAGACTTATGGGGCTCAGAATTTTCTTGGAATGTAACCAATAGTGCAGGCGAAGTTGTTGCAAATTCTACAGAATTCTATGCAGATTTAACAGAATATAGTGAAGTCATCAGCGGACTTTCTGCCTCTGATACTTATACTTTAAATCTGCTAGACTCCTTTGGAGACGGGGCTTTGAGCCAATTTAGCATCACAGATGCCAATACGGGACAGGTTATTGCCGCAGGCGAATTTACGGCACCAGACAACCCTAATTCGATGACGATTCCATTAGGTAGTCCAAACGAAGCTATCTTAACCGTTACACCTGATGCAGGTACTGTTGGCATTGACCAAAATCAAGTTTTAGACCTTTTCATCGACTCTGAAGGCATGGCGACGGGTACTTACAATTTGGTGGTGACTCTCACGACGAATGACCCTTTACAACCGACTGTTGAGGTGACAGTTACACTTTATATCATCGCCCCTGTTGAGGTTGATTTTGAGGCAGCGACGACCTTTATTTGTGGTAATTTACCTGCTCAGTTCAATGATTTGACGACTAATGTTGCTACATCTTGGGATTGGGACTTTGGGGACGGAGCAAGTTCTACTTTGCAAAATCCAGCGCACAATTACG
>CALDUB010000257.1 GCA_937923465.1 uncultured Saprospiraceae bacterium | reverse complement strand
ACTGGCAAGGCAGCCTAACAACTTCCAATTAACAACTAAAAGAATATGCAAATCACAGCAAGTTTAGCCGAGTTAAAGAACGAAAAGAAGGCGCGTGTTATCGCGATTATTTTCTTTACTGCATTGGTAGCACTTTTGTTGTTTCCTTTAATGTGGTATCAGAATCCACCTCCAGGACAAGAAGGTGTTGTCGTTAACTTGGGTATGATAGATGTGGGAGACGGTGACCAAAATGCACCAGAACCGAGTTCGAATGTCCCAACAGAAGAAGCAGAACCACAACCCGCTGAACCTGAGACTGCGCCTGTCGAAGAGGAAGAGGAAGAAGAACAAGAAGAGGTAGAGGAAGTAGTGGAAAAGCCTGTAAAAAAGCCAGACCCTAAACCTGTACCAACTAAAGAGGTGATAAAAACGGATGATGCGGCAGCTATCGCTCTAAAAAAGAAGAAAGAAGCAGCTAAGAAAGCAGCAGATAAAGCAGAACAAGAGGCAAGAGAAGCAAAGAGAAAAGCAGATGCTAAAAAGAAAGCGGACGCTGAGGCAAAAGCGAAAGCGGATGCAGAAGCAAAAGCAAAGGCAGACGCTGCTGCCAAATATAATGAAACAAAGAGTAAGTACTCTGGTGCATTTGGTGGTGACAAAGGAAAAGGAAAGGGCAATACAGGAACGGCAGGAAATCAAGGTGACCCAAATGGCGACCCAAATTCTGATGTACTAGAAGGTATCAGTACTGGTAGTGGTAAAATTGGTGGTGGACTTGGAAGTAGAGGAATTAAATCTAATCCAAAACCGTCGAATAATTTCAAATCACCGGGTACAGTCGTGATGAAAATCTGTGTAGGTGCAGACGGACGTGTGATTGGAGAACCAGAATTTACAATCAGAGGGAGTACAAACCAAACGAGTGAGTTAAAGAAAATTGCTGCGGCTAATGCGAAGAAATGGAAATTTTCTCCAAGTAGTGTAGATAAGCAATGTGGAACGATTACTTATGACTTTAAAGTTCAGTAATTGTTGTTTAAAATATATATAATGGGCTGCGAGAAAAACTTCTCGCAGCCCATTTTGTTTATCTTTTCAAATAAATACAACAAAAAAGGATGCTGCCCAAAAAGGCCAGCATCCTAACTATAAACAAACAAAAAACATTAGTTCTTAAAATTGAACAATCACTGATTGCTCAATATATCTTGTTTCATTTGGTAATTTCAAAGTGTTACGAGAGAAACGGCCTTTATCGAAAAGTGTTTAAAAGTTTTTTTATTTTTTTGAAAATATTTAACCCTACTGCCTTAAATTGCGTTTATTTGACATAACATGGAATTAAACTCTCAAAATAAGTTCAATATTCTTGTAATTGGTGTAGCCTATGCGGCTGTATTCATATTAATTTTTGGGCCTCTTTTTGGACGTTTTGCTTTTTTGATAATTACGGTGTGTGCAGTGATGTTCATCATTCGCGAACTTAATGGTGCGAAGAAAGTAAAAAATGAATATGAAAATAGCCATGCTAGCAAAATCGACCAAAAACTAAATTACTGCCAAGAACAAATCGAACTCAACGAAAATGAGACGAGAGTCATAAATACGGATATTAAGGAACTGAATGAAAGTTTAAATAGTTATCATGAAGTTACCTCTGCTAATAAAATAGAAGCAGAAAAATTGATTGCTGCTTTTGAGAAGGAACGCGATTTGCGACAAGTGAAAATTGATTTCTTTCGAGCTTGTGTGAAGAAATTAGGAACACTTTTGCACAATCATGAACTGACAGAAAAGCTATTTGCAAAAAAGGAAAACCTACAAAAACTCAAAGAAAAGAACCTAGATGATATCGCCACATTTGAGAGTGTCAAAAGTGACATTGCATACGAAGAAGGCTATTTAAATACGATAGATGAATTGTCGCATCGTATGTATAAAAGTGAAAGCCTTCCAGATGCAGAATTGGTAAAAACAGAATTAGAGTTGTTGACGAAAGAATTGAGAGAATTGTAGAAAAGTATCATGGTCGTTCCACGCCGTGACAGAGACGTAAAAAAATAAGTATGACTATGCACACTCGTGCTACTTAACACGCCGTAGAACGGGCGTAATACTTCAAATCAAAAAGAATGGATAAAGTAAGAGTAGATAAATGGCTTTGGGCCGTTCGTATTTTTAAATCACGAACGCAGGCAACGGATGTTTGTAAGTCTAAAAACGTATCCGTAGGAGAGAAGACAGCAAAGCCTTCATTGAGTATAGAGGTCGGTAATATTGTCAATGTCAAAAAGGAAGGCTTTAACATGACTTTTAAGGTGTTAAAACTCTTAGAAAAACGTGTAGGCGCACCTATTGCAGTGACTTGCTACGAAAACTTGACGCCAGAAGATGAAATGAATAAATTCAAAGATTGGTTTGTCGGAAAAGCTCAGCCAGAACGCCGTGAAAGAGGCGCTGGACGTCCTACTAAACGAGAAAGACGTGAGTTGGATGAGTATAAGGAGGGGTTCTTTTAATTTATCATTTCGACGAAAGAGAAATCTGGGTAAAAGTATAGTATTGCTATTTTACCCAGATTTTTCACTGTGTTTAAAATGTCAAAACTAAACCTTTGGTTTAGTTTTGATAATCAGCTTCTTAAAGGTCTACTTTTTTCGCCTTCACTTTTCTCCCATAAAATACCTTCGTCTTACTCGAAAATTCCTCTGCATTCCCAGTCGTTAAAAACTTCCGCTTTCCACCCTTAGAAAGCCGAATTTCCATTTCCTCATGTCGCCTTAAATAGTCCTTCAAACTATCCGCCACAATTTTCCCTTGAGAAAGAACAGAAACACCTTTGGGCGTATATTTTTCAATAGTATCCGACAACAAAGGGTAATGCGTACAGCCCAGTAAAACGGTATCAATATCCGCCGCTTTCGCAAATAAATCCTCCATTTTATCCTGCACAAAATAATCTGCACCAGCATTCTTCAATTCCCCATTTTCTACCAAAGAAACCCATATTGGACAAGCCTCCTGATGTACCTCTATTTCTGGAAATTGATTATGTATCTCGATGATATAAGACTCCGATTTAACAGTCCCAGGTGTACCTAGAATACCAACTTTGTCCGTTTTAGTATAATCACCAATGACCTCAGCCGTAGGACGAATGATGCCCAATACACGATTATCAGGAGCAATATTAGGCAAGTCTTTTTGTTGAATATTGCGCAAGGCGCGCGCAGAAGCAGTATTGCAGGCGAGAATAACTAAAGGACAGTTTTGTTCGAAAAGGTATTTGACCGCTTGTAGCGTATAATCGTAAATGGTTGAAAATGAGCGTGTTCCGTAAGGTGCACGCGCATTGTCTCCCAAATATAAATAATCATAATCGGGTAAGGTCGATACAATTTCGCGCAGGACAGTCAAGCCGCCGTAGCCCGAATCAAAAACACCAATCGGCGCTCTTTTCTTTTTAGAAGGTTTGCTCATTATCAGCAAAAATAAGAATTTTTTTAACTATGAACTATAAACAGTTTAACTATGAACCTCGTCTTGTCAAAATTGCTTTACTGAGACGAGGTTCATAGTTCATAGTTAGGTCGTTCATAGTTATTCTCAATAGTTTTCCATATTTTTCAACTCACAAGTAGGTGATGTCTGACTAGCCGAATAATCACAAATGTAAACATAGCCGTCGCACTCATTGGCATTGAAAGTTCCAGCGGCATTTACACTATAATCAATGGTCATCAATAAGTCTAAATCAGAGGCAACTAAACTCCCCGGACAATAAGAAGGTAAACTGCGCAATTCTAACATACCAGATGTAACATGTTTGCAGGCAAAAGGAGTAAAAACTAAAGGCTGAGCCGTCATCATTGCATATGTATCATCTGGCGTTGAGGACTTATTCTCTGGCTCGAAGACTTCTACTTCTGTAAATGGACAGAAGGTAATATTTTCTGCGACATTGATATCTAATTCATAACTGCGTTCGTATAGGTCATTGAAATTGGGCGTTGAGTCAAAATCATTTGCCGTTGTTAAAGTTGCGAATATACCAGGTGAAGGCACAGGATTGATATAGGTAACTCGTTCATTTTTTGAGGTGATTTTGTACAGAAAATCATTGCTGACTTTGAAGTTTAAAGCAATTTCGGGGTCCGTAGGTTCTGTAATCGTAGAACGTGTAGGACAACCCGTATTAACAAAGAACTTTGGAGAGGCTACATTTGATCCTCGCAATTCTTCGATGATAGTGCCATCGCAATAGATACGGTCAAAAGCTAAAAAGCCAGGTTGACACTCTCTTGTCGTCCAAACATCAGGATTAAAATTCAAATCCCAACTTAAATCACCATGTATTTGAGCGCCATTGGGTAGTAGACAAGGCACAACAGGACCAGCTAAGGTATCGAAATTTATGTCTAACTTATTTCCTCCAGAATTATAAGTCGTATTGACACAGCTTACGCTTGGATTAAAGGAGTTAGATTGGAATCCATAAAAACGAGGCTCTAAGATGGTTGTCATGGCAGAGTTGGAGAGTAATCTCATGAAATCATTCTGCACACGTGCAATATTGGTTCCTCTGGCTTTTGGCGTCTCTATAATAGGAATAGCCTCTTGCAAAATTTCTTTCTCGCAAGAGGTAAACAGAAGGACGACCAAAAGAAAAGCTAAACTTCTCATATTTGAGGATGTTTTTTGGGGGACAAGAATATATTAGACTTGTTTGTCAGTAATCAGTTAAATATAAGCGGTGGGTTGATTTATCGATATAGGTAAAATAATAAATACCTGTAAGATGTGTACGAGGGAGGGGGATAATACACAGTTCGAAAAAATCCACCCACGCGCTTAGTGTGGGGGAGGGGGGACTAAATTAGAATTCAACTATTAAGAATTCCAATCCTTGTAGGTATCGCACGAAAAATTTACTAACTGAATACAAATAAATAAGTACTGTAGTTAGACGATTCTATATCTAAATTTCATTTGACTTTTAGCCGAAATTAAATTTTTTCGATACCTGTGAATATTAAAAAAAAAACGGGAGGTGGAAAGGGGTAAAAATGCGCATGGGGGAGGTTAATGCACATCAATAATTTATAGTCCGAATAAAAAAATGGAAAATAAGAATGTTGTAAAATCTGATTAGCGGAGAGTAAATTCAGGATGTTTTACGAACAAATAAGGAAAAATATTTTGCCCTAGTCGCTGATGCAAAGGTATAGAAACTAATCCTTATTTTTTACTTTTATTTTAAACGTAAAACTTACTTTGATTATTTTATAATATAAAAATAAACTTAAGTAGTTGATTTCTAGTGATTTATGGATTTTTATTTTTTTATTTCATTTGAGGCGCTGGAAATTATACCCAAAAGAGGGGATGTTTAAAAGATAGATATTTGTGTCGATACACTAAAAAAAATGTAAAAAAATAAGAAACTCAAAACAACTTGAAAATAAATGCGTTCCCATTTGGAAATAGAGAAATTAATGTCTATTGTAATAGTAACTTATGGAAACGGCTTCACTTTTGTATCCTAATTTAGAGAGAAAGAAGATGATTAAGTTGCCTGATAAATTGGTCTACTTATTGATATTTCCTTTAGAAGGATATGAAATAAAGGTAAAGAAAAGTAAATAGTGTTTTATTATTTTTATAAACACCTGATTATCAGTGTGTTTTTTGAGACTATTTTTCATTTTGATTTTAATTTTTAACCTGTTGTTTCCTTTCAATTAGTTTTTTACTTTTGTGACAGATTTGAGAGAAGATAGAAGGTATTTTCCGTCGAATTTCACAATTGAATTTTGTTTTAAATAAACACTCACTCAATCGAATGGAGTTTTTTCCTTTCGATTTAATTTTTATTTGTTATGTATTGGACATTGGAATTAGCCTACCACTTAGAAGACGCGCCTTATCCGGCAACTCGCGATGAGTTGATTGATTACGCGATTCGTTCAGGTTCGCCAATGGAGGTTATTGAAAACCTGCAAGAAATGGAAGATGAAGGCGAGACCTATGAGAGCATCGAAGATGTTTGGCCAGATTACCCGCGTAAAGATGATTTTCTCTTCAATGAAGATGAATATTAAAAATAGGATAATAGACTTGAGGAGGTAACTCCTTTGGCTTATCTTGTTAATGCTTAGACTATTTTAGTTAAAATAGTCGAGTTAAAAATAAATAAGGTTTTGTGGACGTAATAGTCTGCAAAACCTTTTTTTCGTTACTTCAAAATACATTTCTATTATGCGTTTATACTTAATGAGCTTTTGCTTTTTTTTATCTCTGACAATTTCTGCCCAATCTGTTTTTGACAAAAACACGATATCAGGCGATGATTTGCGAGAAATGATACTGGAGGTATTTGAGTCGAGAGACGGAGAAACACTGCTGCAGGTGGATGCCGAAAATGGACAGGACATTTTACTTTTAATTAATTCTTCTAGTTTTAGGTTACCAGTGGATGGAGATGTCAGAACGGCCTTGATTGACTTGAAAAATAATCCTTACGATTTGAATATAACGACTCCTGTTCAGATTTTGGAGGAAACAGAACAGGGTAGAGTAAGTGAAGCCGAAATTTTACGAGCTATTAATCTTCGTATTACTCGCAATGAGAATAAAGTCACCCTTTCCTTAGATAGACGGGATGTTTCTGAAAAAAAATGGTATAGACTATTTGCCTTTTTTGAAAAAAGCGAAGAATCTTGGACATTAATTACCCAAAATTTTACGATTGTGCCTTAATCCTAGATTCAAAATGATAAAAAGTCACACCTAAAAACATCTTTTTTGAGAAAAAACAATCTTTTTTTATTTTTTTTCATCTTTTTTTCAATAAAACATTAGTAAAAAATACATTTATTTAAATAGTTTTTTTCACAAAAATGAATAATTAAATTTTATTAATTTGTTGCGTGTGTTAAATCTAAGTTGTTGGTTAATAGTTGATTATGTGTTTATTGTTGACTTTTGTATTGTGGAGTTTGCCTAATAGGATTTAGAGTTTTTTTTCTCACAATGCCTGTTTTTTGTCTTTGGCTAAGGGGATTTCTTGCTGCATCTTTGTATTGTCAAACGGAAGAAGGGTATGCAAATGAGCTGCCCACATTAAAAAGAAACATTTTAAATGTTCATGGGATTTATAAGATTACGGTAGTAAGTTTCTTGTCGGGAAACTCGAAACTTACTACTCGCAATTTTTTCTCAAAGTTTGTTAACAGTATTTTAAGAAAAGAATTTGTGGAATGATTGATTTTTTGCTGTCTTAAATACGAAACGACGAACGAATATCGTTTGAAACTAAACTGATAAAGATTTTTTCTTTAAGATATAGAAGCCTTAGCGCTTCACACGTTTTTATGTTCATGGGATTATAATTTGTTAATAGTAGGTCGTGTCACTCGCTTAGTGACGCGACTTTTTTTATGCGCGTTAGTGTGATTTTGAAGTACGAATTACGAAGTACGACTGTTTTGACTTTGGTAACGGCTCAAATTTTATTTGAATTAAAAATTACGACTTGCTCATACAAATCATGTAGAGCTTGAAATAGAAGCCGTCAGAAAACAAAAGCACTTAAGTCTACCTTGATTCTAGTGTTTGAAATAAAGAGTTATAAACGGTTTTACGGCAGAACTCTGGAGTAGTGTACAAAACAAAATGAAACACCACATTGTCAAGCTCCTGAACTAAACAGTATTGTTCCTTTGAAATTAATAATTAACACCCTTCGAAGTTCCAAAGGAACGACTCTACTTAGCTTGGTACTTTAGTGCCAAGCTTGATTGTTTGCAAAAAAAATATAACAAAACAAAAAAAAACGGGCTTTCCTCATAAGGAAAGCCCGTTTTTTATAAAATCTAAGTATCGTAGTATATTTACGACCCTAAATAGTTTTTCAATAATTTACTGCGGTTAGCAGAACGTAATTTATTGATAGCCTTGTCTTTAATCTGACGTACACGTTCACGCGTCAAGCCAAAGCGTTCTCCGATGTCCTCTAAAGACATTGGGTGTTGTACACCGATACCAAAGTATAACTTAATCACATCGCACTGACGCTCAGTTAAAGTGCTTAAGGAGCGCTCTATCTCGCGACGGAGAGACTCTAAATACTCTAATTTTGTATCTGTACCTGGAGTAGTTGTGTTTTCTAGTACATCTAAAAGTGAATTATCTTCACCCTCAACGAATGGCGCATCCATAGATACGTGACGTGCTGCAACACCTAGAGTCGTTTCAACTTCTTCCGTTGGAATTTCTAATTGAGCTGCCAATTCTTCAGGACTTGGCTCACGTTCGAATTCTTGCTCCAATTGAGAGAAAGCCTTGTTGATTTTATTCAACGAGCCTACTTTATTCAATGGAAGACGCACAATACGAGATTGCTCTGCCAATGCTTGCAGGATAGATTGACGAATCCACCATACAGCATAAGATATAAATTTGAAACCACGCGTTTCATCAAAGCGCTGTGCTGCTTTAATCAAACCTAGGTTACCTTCATTAATTAAATCTGAAAGGGAAAGACCTTGATTTTGGTATTGCTTGGCAACCGATACAACAAAACGTAAATTGGCTTTCGTCAATTTTTCGAGTGCTTGTTGGTCACCTTGTTTGATTTTCTTTGCTAAATCAACCTCTTCCTCGGGGGTCAGCAAATCTACTTTACCAATCTCTTGTAAGTATTTCTCCAGAGATTGACTCTCACGGTTCGTTATCGACTTCGTAATCTTCAGCTGCCTCATGCTTCTTTGAAAAGTTTTGGTTGTTAAAATTTAAAATAAAAAAGTACCTTGGTCTTTAAATAGCCGTCTTAGTATAACAATAGACGTTAGCAAACAGTTCAATCGTTTAACTACTAAGTTTTAGGACTTTATCAGGTTCGTTTTCAGAGAGTTGCACAAGAGAGACGGAACGTTGTAAGATTTGATTTTAAAGAAAATCAAATATGATTTTTGACTATTTTTCCGAATTATTAGTCGCTTGGCACAAGAAACGCAAAGATAACCGAATTTTGTTTTGTAATCAAGTAAATAAGACTTTTATTTTTTAGGAATGCGAAATGAAAAAAATAAAGCCACTTTACGTTTCATGGAAGTACATTGTTTTGGACTTGTTATCTTCATGTATTGAAATAATAATATTTTAGGAATTACTTTTTTTTGAAAACAAAAAGAGGGAAGAAACCTTCTCTTTAGGTAGATAAATACATAAAAAGCCGATTACTTGTCTAAAAACGAACAATTTTATGGGTTGAATTTGGAAAATCAATATTTTTCTTTTTAATTGCGGCGAAACTCGAACAGAAAACAAACAAAGGGATTTTATTTTTGTGGAATCTCCTAATAATAAATCTCTTTAAAAGTGAAAGCGACTTTCTCGCTTTTTACAACAATCGAATTAAATGGACAGAGTTAAAATAGATTTGGAATTTATCTTTCGCGCTTCACCAGCGATGCTTTATCAATTTTTTACACAACCTGCTAACTTAACACGTTGGTTTTGTGATGAAGTTGATATTGAAAAAGACGTTTATACTTTTTATTGGGAAGGTGCCCCCGAAGTTGCCGAATTGGTAGATGACATCGAAGAAGAGAGATTGCGATTTGCCTGGGAAGAAGCAGATGATGATAATGAATACTTCGAGTACCGCATGTTCAAATCACCTGTGACTGGGGAGACTATTCTCGAGGTTACAGACTATTGTGATGATGATGAGGTAGGTGAAATCAAGCAATTGTGGGAGAGCCAAATTCAAAAATTGCGCCGTGCAATTGGTGGATAATTTTCACATGTTACAGATAAAAAAGCCTGCTTGCGATATCGTAAGCAGGCTTTTTTTGTAAAAAAAATTGTCAGAGAACCAATTATTAGACTTGGTTGATTGATATCTGAGTTTAAGGGGTACTAAGAAGCAAGCCCATTTCCGCCGCTAATTCTTTACAAGTCATTACCGGGCACAGATGCTGCAATGAACGCATTGTTTCCTCGTGTTCGTCTGTTGAAAAATCTGAGCAGCCATCTTTTAATATAAATGTATTGTAATTGTTCAATTGGGCATCTCTGACCGTAGCAGTGACTGCCGTATTAGAAGGAACGCCACAGAATACTAAGTTTTTTACCTCTAACTTTTTTAGCATCCAGTCTAAATGAGTTCGATAAAAGGCAGATTGAGCGATAGCAGTGACAGAATAATTGACAGGGCGCAATTCTTCAATCAAATTATGTCCCCAACTAGACTCGCGAAAATCTCCACGACCCAAGAAAGGATATTTTTTTTTAATATTGTCTGGATATATAGGACGATTTTGATTGTCAGCGATTAAGGTAAATTGACAAGAAATAACCAGATGTTCTGGGGCATTTCGAAATGTATTGGTCATGTAAATCAGACGCTCGGTAACTGTGCGTGTGTTTACGATAGAAAGTTTACCACGTGCCATAGCGCCGTCGTCGTGCAGGTAGTCATTTTGCATGTTGAGCAAAATGAGAGCTGTTTTCTCATTAAATATGTTCATACTAAGGTGTAGTTTGCAATCAGGAAAAATGTGTTCTCTCTCTCAAATATGGAAGGCTTATCCCAAATATAGTATATTTAGACGATAAAATCTCTTTTGCTAAGTAAAATTTTATCGTTCTCCGTCAAATCGTGTGACAGGAAAAAAATGAAAAGCTAAAATCAAATAAATACTTAGCTTTTTATTTTTTTCATGTCACATTCACACGATTTGACGGAGAACCAATTTATAAATTAAAAGAAACGAAAATGAGCACAAAAGAATCTGGTAGAGGACTTTGGGATTGGCAATTGGTCAGGGTAGTATTAATGACTTCTATAATATTTTTCGCCTATAATTTTCTAAGCTTTGGTTATACAGAAGAAGCTGTGCGTCAATGTATTGCATGGTCAGCACGGATAGGAGTTGTTCTTTTTATGTTAGCATTTGGGGCAACAGTAATGCAGCGATTTTTTCGAAATTCATTCTCTTTTTGGGTAATGATGAACCGTCCTTTTCTCGGTATTTCATTTGCCATTTTGCATCTCATACATTTGGCTTTTTTAGTCTTACTACAGCAGGTTTTTCATCCTGTTTTTACTTTGGCAGACACTTTTGCACTTTTTGCAGGTGGCGGCGCTTACTTTTTCGTCGTTTTGATGCTACTGACTTCTTTTTCTACTTTTAAAAATATGATTTCGCGCGCTAATTGGAAGAGACTACATACGCTTGGCGGCTGGTGGATATGGGCTGTTTTTATGTCTTCTTACTGGAAGCGAGTATTTAGAGAGGAGTATGGGTATGTGATTTTGGCGGTGCTATTGGCTCTAGTAGGTCTTGGACGAATTTGGATTTTGTGGAAGGATAGGCTTGTTTAATTTTAGACGAAAGATTTTAGACAAAAAAAACGGAATGTAGTAAAATTATCTACTAACTATCAGGGTAAAACAATTACTTTTATTTTACATATGTTTAAGTCTAAGGTCTAATATCTTTAGTCTAAAATCCATAGAATTAGGACTCGAAATTTTTATCTGTTATCCCACTTTCAAATCGCCTTTCTTCACAAAATAACTCCCTCTATCCGCTGTCTTAACATGCAAAAAGCTACCTGACGCACCAATAATATCAACAATAGTCCCTTTAACCAAAACACTTTTTGCCTTACTTTTCGAATTAGGCGCAAAATACATTCGAGCTGGTTTTGAACTTATCATGCCTCTTTTTCCGACTTCATTTGCATACTTTGGAGACTTGGCAGATGCCGTTTGTTTCTTGACAAAAGGCAAAGGGTCGATAGCTTTATCTAAGTAAATCCCAAAATGTAAATGAGGTGGGGTAGTACGGGCATTTCCCGTATTTCCTACAGTACCAATGGGGTCGCCTGCGCTTACATATTGACCCTCTGAGACCAACTGTTCATCGAGATGCGCATAGTACATGGATTGGTCTAATTCTTTGTCATACAGCCAGACCGTTTTACCACCAAGTCCGCCTTCTTTCACTCTGTCAATCTCTCCGTCACAAACGGCTAAAAGCGGCGTTCCTTTAGCTGCAAAAATATCAATGCCTTCATGTTTTCTTCTGCCGCCGTCACGGTCGGCGCCCCAAAAGCTTTGAATAGCTTTATTTCCTTTTCCTTCTACAGGAAATACATCGTAAGCAGGTTTTAAGAGTAAGGATATGTTGCCACTAATTGACTGATTAATAGGAGGTTGTAATCTTAGTAGATAATTGCCCGACTCTGAAATGAATAAATCTGTTGCGTTTTCTTTTATGCTTTCAAAATGCCGAAAATCACCTGCGCTTTCTTCAAAAAGAACATCTATGAATAATTCCTTTTCAGAACTTTTACTGATGTCTAGGGCTAATTTTTGCCCTTCTTGCAATGTCATTCTATACGCCCAAGCAGTGAAATTTTTAGCTTCTCCGACTACCTTTATTTGTGTAGGTAAATTGACAAACAAAGAGTCATTTATCGCTTGTGTTTCTGCATATTTCCACTCCTCAATTTCCGCTTGAGAATAATCGGAAAATGATAATTTTAGCTCGTAAAGAGAATGCGGTGACCAAAATTTTTCACTAAATGGATTGAGATAAAAAAGGTAGGCAACAAGGCTAAGTAGAAAGAGGAGAAAGGCAAAACGAAGGTAGGTTTTCATGTTTAAAATTTCAACATTAAAATGGCTGTGAGCTTATGGATTGTGAGGTTGAGAGCTTATTAGCTACAACCTCACAACTCACAATTTATTTCACTACGCGTACTCCAAATATTTCTCCTTCATAAATCATCTGTAATACATAAATACCACTAGGTAGATTACTGGTCGAGAAACGCATATTTTGTTGATTATTGATAATCTGTCTTTTGAAAACGCGCCCGTCGATTGCCGTCAAACGCAGTTCGACCGCCTCATCTGGCATCTCTTCAAAATTGACATATAAATCATCCGTAAATGGACTTGGAAAAACTTGGACCATTGGTAATTTAGAAAAATCTTCTGTTGAAGAATAAATAATGGCAACCGCTTGAGAATTTCCTGCACCACAAGAGTTGTTTATGGCATTTAAAGTCACATTATAAGTCGTCGCGCCTGTTTCATAGACGTGAGAAGGGTTTTGTTCAGAAGAAGTATTTCCATCCCCAAAATTCCATAAATATTGATTGACAGCGCCTGCCGTTTGATTGACAAAGTTAACCTGTAATGGATTGTCTTCATCTATTTCAAAAGTAAACTCAGGCACAGGGAATAATTCTACGACTACGTAGTTCTCTTGAGTGACGAAGTTATTTCCAGCGGTATTTGCAACGGCGAGGGAAACAGTATAAGACCCTGATGATGTGTAAGTTACCGTTGGGTTTTGTTCGTCTGAAGTCGCTGGTGTGCCTCCTGGGAATTGCCAAAACCATTCCGTTGGATTTCCTGTAGAACCGTCATTAAATTGAACCGTAATTGGCGCACAGCCTGAGCTAGGACCAGAAGTAAAACCTGCGGAAGGAACACTTCCTGTTATGATTTGTAAGGTCGTCGAGTTCGTTCCACATCCATTCGTCACGGTCAAGGTAACGTCATAGGTTCCTTGTGTTGCATATAGATTTTCGGGATTTAGCAGATTGGATGTATTCGTATCTCCAAAGTCCCAGGAGTAGGTATCGGCATTAGTAGATTGGTTCGTAAAAATAACCAAATCATCTTCAACAACAAAGGTGAAATCTGCGGAAGGCGTTTCTTCCACTTCAATATAAGCAGTCTGTGTAATCGTGTCCGTTCCGATTTCATTTGTTACAATCAAAGTAACATCATAAAGCCCTGAGTTAGGATACATGATAATCGGCTGCGGGTCATTGATTATTGAACTAGGAAGACCGCCAGGGAATTGCCATTCCAATATCGTTGGCGCACCTAAAGACTCGTTTAAAAATTGAACATTCAGAGTCGCACAACCTGAAGTGAAATTAGAAGAAAAGGCTGCTGTCGGCTGCTCTGCGATTGTTATACAAATCTCCTGTTGCGATGTTACCGAGTTACAAGGACTGCTAATTATCTGTGTAACAGTATAACAGCCTGCCTCAGCGTACACATGAGTCGGATTAGGACCGCTACCGCCAGACATATCTCCAAAATCCCATGAAGTGGAAAAACTACCGATGGATGTATCCGTAAATTCAAAGGTAAAAGGAGCTGTATTTGTGTATGTAAAGCCAGCTACAGGATTAGGATTGACAGTCAATACCATAACATCTGAAATAACTGTTTCGCCACAACCTCCATTGACTACCAATCGAAATTCCCAGCCTGTCATAGCTGTCGTGGGGTCATTTACTGTCAAAACATTTGTTAATGCACCACTGTATGCATCGCTGGTTTCTGGTAAGTCGTCAAAACCAAGCCCATCTCCAAAATCAACTTGCCATTGATACGTTAAGTTTAGTCCGTCCGCTTCTGTTGAAAGTATAAAACTTACACCTTCACAAACCATAAGTGTCGGAACAGGTTGTTCCGTGATTTCTACAGGCGTATTTTCTTGTGTTCCCTCAGGGACGAAGGCGATGATATCTAAACCTCCTGTTTGACCATCTGTAGCACCATTACTAGCGCCACTACAAAGAGATAAATTTCCAGTATTAATTCCTGCTGTTCCTGCTGTGAATTGTAAGTCTAACCCTCCTGGATTATTTGTTAAGATACGTCCACCAGCGCCACCGCCACCTGGTCCGCTACACGCGTTAGCTGAGCCAGAAGTATTACCGCCGTTACCTCCTTGTGTATTCATAACAGGCATACCATTGGAGGTACTCGTTTGTAAAATAATTGTACCTCCACCGCCGCCACCTCCAGCACCGTCACCTGTTGCATTGTTAGTTAGACCTTGAGCAGAAATAGCATTTCCATTACTTTCTAATATAGAAGTTTTGACAAAAATAAGTCCACCGCCGTTGCCACCAGCACTACCTGCACTTGTATTATCCGTATGTCCAGAGCCTCCACCACCACCTAAAAAAGCGCGGTTTGAAGTTGCCGAAAAAGCAATACCTCCTAGACCTGGATAGTCTCCGTCACAATCAAAAGTCCCGTCAGGAGAACGGTCTCCACCTTGTCCTCCGTTAGCAACATTACCGCCGCCGCCGCCGCCAGCATTGTGGTCATTACCACCACCACCGCCATTGGCCAGTGGTCCGCGACCCCATTCTTTGTCTAGTATTTCATCTGTGATACCTTCTCCTTTTTGAGAGCCTCGCCAATTACCAGCATTATAGAAATAATCTTCTTGATTAATGAATGCAGTACAACTACTATTGACGACATTAATTTGTCCTCCTCTAAAACCTGCACCATTTGCGTTAATATCTGCATTTAAAGTCAAGACTGTTTCCACTTCTAATGCGATAACACCACCAGTTTGACCGTCCCAATTTTGAGCTGTCAAATCGCCAATCACAGTCGCTGACTCGTAAGTAGGGACTTTAACTAATTGTACTTTACCATCGACATCGTAAGTATTTATCAAGGCAAAATCTAATGAAATGACATTTCCCACCACTCCAGCAATCGTATTAAGTTCATATAGTCCACAATTGCCTAAGTCTGTCACCGTACCAAAAGCAGCATTATTCTCAGCAACAATGCTGGCACCTTTCATTTGGATAATCATCACTTTATCGCCTACCGCAAATCCTGTTGCATTAGCAACCGTAATATCTCCTGAACAAGCGTCAAAAGCTTGTACCGCAGCGTAACTGTTTATCGTACCTGAAATATTTGTTTGCGCGAGTAGTATTCCTGTGAAAAGGCAAAATAAGAGTGTAATAAGTTGTTTCATATTTTGAGAATGCGAGTTTGTATATTGAGAGCTAACTTTGAATGAAAATTAGCGTCATTAGATTTCATTTTGGTTTAAATACGTAGACATAGATGTCCTAGTAGTGTTGGATATAATTTGTGAGAAGCTTGTCGTTTTGTATTAGGAAAGTTCAGAAGGAGGGTAGAACGTGCCACAAAGATAAGGAAAACTATTGATTCTATCGCTGATTTCATTTTTGAGATTTTGTAAAACCTTTTACTTATCTCTCTGTTGTAGCTTTTGTAACTTATTAGGAACAAATTACCACAAATAAAATGGTTCTTTCACAATCACGGGATTTGTCAAAGAACGAATAAAATAATAAATATTGTATCGTCTAAAAGCAAAACAGCAAGTCCCCATTACGCTTGAAAAAGCATGGAATTTCTTCTCCAATCCTAAAAATTTGGCGACAATAACGCCTGATAAATTGGGGTTTAATATTCGTACAGAATTGCCAGAGAAAATGTACCCAGGGATGATGATAGTTTACACTGTCAAGCCAGTATTAGGTATTCCGATGACTTGGGTAACGGAGATAACGCAGGTGCGTGAAAAAGAGTTTTTCATCGATGAGCAACGTGTTGGACCTTATGCTATTTGGCATCACCAGCATTTTTTTAAAGAAGTAGAAGGAGGAGTGGAAATGACTGATATTATTGATTATCAATTGCCATTAGCGCCATTGGGTAATATCGGGCACTTTTTTGTAAAGTCAGAATTGAAGAAGATATTTGGTTACCGGATTACTAAAATGGAAGAGCTGTTTGGTAAAATGGGAGAGGCTGAAATGGAGTTTTTGTCTTTGTAGCAGCTTTTATAAACTGTATAATTGAGAAGCGATTCAATAATGGTCTACATTATTGAATCGCTTTTTTAGTTAGCTTTTACCCAATTCTCGCCCTGCTTTTCCATTATCAACAATCCTTGAGATTGCGCATCTAATACCGTAACCGCTTTTCCTGTATTGTCCCAAAATGCGCTTTTCCCACCAGACTCAGTTCCCCAGAGATTTCCTGAATAATTAGACATTAAAATGCTCAAAGAATGCTCTCCCGCATACTGAGATAAAAGTCTGTGTCCTTCTGCTATTCCATTTTTTGAAAAGAAAATACTGGGCAGGTATAAGGTACTTTGATTGTTTTTTGCACTTGTAGGATGTTTTTCATTGTCAATATCGGCACAAATGGCAAATGATATGATTTCATCGCCAATTTTTATTTGTGGGTTGAAATCAAAGGAACTTGCATAGAATTTATCTTCGCCCGTATGCAGGTATTGTTTGGTGTAAACTTTTATTTCTCCGTTGGGAAGCAGTATGTAAGAGCCAATAAAGAGTTTGCCATTTAGTTCAATTGGAGCGCCAATGACCATTGTTAAGTTATTGGCTTGAGCCTCTTCTTTTAGTTTTATCATGGCAGGATGACTTGGTTTTATTGCCAAATCTTTTCCTTCTTCTCTACAATATCCTGTGAGGGACATTTCTGGGAAAATAATCAAATCGACCTCATTCTCAGCAGCCATCTTAATCATTGCTAAGTGATTTTTTAGATTTCCTTTAATGTCTCCAATAGTTGCCTCTATTTGAGCAGCTGCTATTTTCATTTTCATTTTGCTTTAAACTATATCAAACCTTCAACACACCACTAACTTTTCCACCGCTTTTCACCCAAGTTTTTCCAGTATCCGCGACACTTTCCGCAATCGGTCGATATTCAAAATCCTCAAATGCTGCTAAAGATTTCGCATTATCAAATTTCCACGTTCGTGCAGAATTTGCCGCAGTTTCCTTCGTAATCGTACTTGTTGTATTAAACAATCGTGCACGCAACCATTCTACGCGCCAAGCGACCTCACTGATAAAAGTATTCACTTTAATACTTGGCATTTTGGCGTTAATTGAAGAAGAGACTAATCTGAAAAAATCTTCATAAGATAGGTTTTCTCCATTCAAAACATAACGCTCGTCTTTTATGTCACTATCCATTAATTTGACCATAAAATTTGCCACATCGCGCACATCCACAAAACCACTGCCACCGACAGGGTAAAACTTAAATCCATTAGCTATATTTTTGAAAAAACGTGCCGTTCCTTTATCCCAAAAACCCCCACCGACGATGATACTTGGATTGACTACCGCGACTGTCAAACCTTCCGCTGCACCCCGCCAAACTTCCATTTCAGACAAATACTTACTGATAGCATAGTTGCTATTCATTGGGTTACGTTCCCATTTTGTATTTTCACTCATCACGGTTGCTTTCTTTTGACGTCCCAATGCTGCGATAGAGCTGACATGCACGAACTTTTCAATTGAATTGTGCAGTGCTTCGTTGACCAAATTTGTGGTGCTTTCCACATTAATACGCATCATCTCGTCCCGTTCGCGCGCGTCGTAAGAGACCACGGCAGCGCAGTGATAAACTTGTTGCACATCAACCATAATGTCTTGCACAAAATAACCGTCTGTCAAGTCGCCCTCTAACCACTGGATTTTGTCTTTAATCTCTGATAATAAATCAAAAGGAGAATTAGCCCGACAAGTCGCAGAAATGTTTGTAAAGCCCTGATTAACAAGGAGTCGCAAGACATAAGAACCCAAAAGTCCCGTGCCACCTGTAACTAAAATAGATGTGTTTTTTGCTTTATTCACGATAAGTGCAATTGAAGGTACACGAAAGGTGTCTGACACTTAAAAATTAAAGAAGTCGAAAATTTAAATATTTACTCTAAAATTAACTAGAAGAGAGTGTCTGACACCTATTTTGATTGTCTTGTAACAGGTGTCAGACACTACTTGTTGTTTAATTATTATGTAGGTCTTTAATTTCTCTACTTTCAAATGAATTTAAGTGTCAGACACCCACCAAGAAAAATGTATGTTTTAGGGAATTTGTAGAGAATAATCTACCCATTTGACAGGGAGTATTTTTCGTCTAAGAGATTTAAAAAATCGTTGCATAACCGTAGTTACGGAACTATTTTTTACATTTTTTAGGCGGACAATTATCCTGTCAAATGGGTAGGTTATTTTTTACTAATTCCCTTAATAAAATAAACGTTCTCCGTCAAATCGTG
>CALDUB010000256.1 GCA_937923465.1 uncultured Saprospiraceae bacterium | reverse complement strand
TAGACTTGTTACTTTTATAAAATTGCTTTCTGAAATTTGGATTTTTGCGATAGTTTTCTTCAAAAAATCATTGAATAGTCCCTCTATTGAATTATTTTTTGGAGGAAAATAGCGTAAAAAGACATTTTCATAAAGTGTATTTTATAAGAGTAACAAGTCTATTATAAATTCTACCATCTCTTGACTATCAAAGAGTTGTGAAAGCTTCATTTTAAAACGCTTTTAAAAATAAAATAAAAACCAATTTATGTGCCCTATTCCAAGTTTGATATAGTATTTTTGCGTTTTGCAACAAAATGGCAGTTTTGTCTAAGAATATTTATAGCACAGAATGGATTTAAAGAAGTTTAGAAGCGAGTGGAATTTACTCAACGAGAAAGAACAAGATATGCTCAAAGTCGTAGCTATTGCTTACGAACCTTTGAGCCGAAAAAATACGGCTGCACTCTTTAATGAGACAGGTATCCGCACCTCTGCAGGTTTGAAATTTTCGGATACCAATGCCCGTCCTTACTTACTCAAACTGATGAGCGACGGTTTCCTTACAGAAGACCGCACTCTCAAAATGACAGTCGTTAAACATCACTGTGAATGGGTCATGCGTATGGCAGTTATTGACACGCGTTTCAAAGAGTTTGTGCGTGACATACAGCGTATTTTACCTTACCGCAACTGGTCTTTTCAGCCTCGTAATTTCGATACAGCTTTACGTGATTTACGTATTGCCTTTTATCAAGGTGACCTAAAACGTGTAGAAGAAATTTCTCGTGATGTCGTAACATACTATGCGAAAGAATGGAGCGAAAGTAATTTTTATCAAGACGTTTTTGAGCCTTTTGACCCTAAATGGGTAGGTACTTTTCCTAAACAAATACAAGGGCTTATCGTCTCTGGCTTATTAGCTGATGCTGTGGAAAATGTGCGCGAAGCGGATATATACCTGCAATTTATCGAAGATAATCCTGAATTAAAACAGGAATTAGGTAAAGACTTAGAGCGACAATTGTTCTTATATCATCTTCAACGTGGAAATTTAAGTGAAGTCGAAAGACTAGGTGATGATAGTGCCTCTGATGCGTCACGCTTCTTGCGTCGTGGAGTTGTTAATTTCTTAAAAGGATATAACGAAGAAGCTCTAAATAACTTTGCCAAGGGTGGAAAACTATATAAAAAAGAAGGCGGCGACTCGTCTAAATATATTAGTGAAGCCGAAGGTCTCTTTCATGCATTGGCGCACCTCAAGTCTCTACAATCGGGCTATCTAGGAGAAGTCAAAACCTATACAACCAAAACACAGAACTCTTACTATAATAACCATTTCACCTTATTAGGCTTTGTGGCTTTGCACCTTGAAAATCACGATGTCAGTGATGCTCTCTCTGATATTCGTATCGTTTCTGCTTTGCAAGGTTTATTCTTTGGTTGGGCAGCCTATTGGACAGAACAAGCTATCACGCATCCACAAACTGCCGCATTACGTGATTTCTATTTCCAAGCTTATGCAAACGATTATAAATGGTTGGCTTCAGAATATGCTTTACTTCTAGCAAAAATAGATGAAGAAGGTCCAAAAGCAGCAGACTTTGAAGAAAGCGCTAAAGAATTAGCAGAAGAAATCGGTGTTCAACAAATTCTCCCTATTGTCCGCAAATTAGAACAATGGGAACGTGCCTTGCAAGCTTTGGCTGCCGTGAAATTGAAATCTAAACGCGGCAGAAAATCGGGTGAAGAAACAGAAACACGTTTCGTTTGGTTGGTAGACTTCAAAAGTGGTCTATGGCAACCAAAGGAGCAAAAAATGAGCAAAGGCGGTACCTGGTCAAAAGGACGTAATGTATCCTTGAAACGGATGAAAGAAGAAGGTATGCCTTGCATGACTGACCAAGACAACCAAGTTAAGAAGGCTGTCAAACGCTTTTCTGGCTACCAGGGGGCGATGGAATTCGAGATAGATTTCTACATGGCAGCACGTATCTTAGTCGGTCACCCATTATTGTTTTTAAATGACAATCCAAATGTCTCTGTTGAGTTAATCCAACAAGAACCAGAGTTAGTTGTCGAAGAAAAAGAAGGTCAATTTGAGATGCGTTTCATGCCTGAGTTTGAATCAGGAGGCGTGAGTATTGTCAAAGAAACACCAACGCGTTACATCCTCATGGATGTCAACGAAACGCACTTAGAAATCAGACGCTTACTAGGTGGCAATGCCCTCATGGTTCCACCTGCGGCAAAAGATAAATTGATAAAAGCAGTTTCTAATGTTTCCTCTGTCGTGACGGTACACTCTGTCGTCGGTGGCGGCACAGAGAATATGCCCAAAATAGACGGTGACCCAATTATCTACGTCCACCTTCTACCTATCGGTGACGGTTTCAAATTGGAGGTTTTCGTTAAACCATTCAAAATCGAACCGCCTTACTTTAAGCCAGGTGCCGGACGCAATAATGCTATTGCAGAAGTCGCGGGTGTGAAGACTTTGGCAAAAAGAGATTTAGAACGCGAAAAAGCAAATGTAGAGGCAATGGTAGCACTTTGTCCTACCCTAGCAAGTGCGGAGTCTTACAATCAAGAATGGACCTTCGATATCGTCGAGCAGTGCCTGAATGTTCTTTTAGAGTTAGAACCGCTACGCGAGGCAGGACAAATCATTTTAGAATACCCGAAAGGCGAGAAGTTAAAGATTGTAGGGCAGGCGAGTTTCGGGAATTTGAGTATGAATTTGGCGAAGAAAGGCAATTGGTTTGAAGTAGAAGGCGAGGTACAAGTGAATGAGGACCGCGTCATGGATTTCGCTCAAATGTTGCTTTTAGCAGAAACGAACGACAGTAATTTTGTAGAGGTTAGTAAAGGGCAGTTTGTCGCTATTACCGAGCAGTTGCGCTTGAAAATGAGCGAACTCAACAGTCTTTTAAATAAAACAAAGGACGGAATGCAATTGCACCCATTAGCTGCTGGTGTATTGGATGATTTTGAAGATGAATTGGCAGACTTCAAAGCAGATAAGGCATGGAAAAGTAACCGCGACCGTTTGGAAGAAGCATTGGAAGTTAATCCAAAAGTGCCTTCTACTTTTGAAGCAGAATTGCGAGATTATCAAAAGGAAGGTTTCCGTTGGTTAAACCAATTAGCGCACTGGGGAGTTGGTGCTTGTTTGGCAGATGATATGGGGCTAGGTAAAACTGTCCAAGGTTTAGCACTCATTTTGAGCCGTGCGAAAGACGGTCCAGCTATGGTTGTTGCGCCAGCATCTGTGGCACGTAACTGGTTACGTGAGGCAGAAAAATTCACGCCGACCTTAAATCCTATTCTCTTTGGAATGGGTGACAGAATAGAAGCAGTCGCCAATTTAAAGCCTTTTGATTTATTGATTACATCTTATGGTTTGATGCAGCAAGAAAGCGAACTTTTGTCAACGACAAATTTTTCTACTTTACTTTTGGATGAAGCCCAAGCCATTAAAAATCGCGCGACCAAACGCTCGAAAGCAGCTATGGCTTTGCAGTCAGATTTCCGTGTAGCGACGACGGGAACACCGATAGAAAATCACTTAGGGGAATTATGGAACCTGTTTAACTTCCTCAACCCTGGTTTGTTGGGTTCTTTGCCGCGTTTCAATGAGAAATTTGCGATGCCGATTGAGCGTTTTGAGAATAAAGAAAAACGTCAACAACTACGTAAATTACTACAACCGTTCATTTTGCGTCGCCGCAAGACGGAGGTATTAAGTGAATTGCCACCAAAAACTGAAATCACACTCAGCGTCGAACTCTCCGCAGACGAACGCGCTTACTACGAAGCTCTACGCCGCAAAGCCGTAGACAAAATCGAAAGTGTGGAAGGATTTGGAGCAAAACGCTTCCAGATTTTAGCGGAATTGATGCGTCTGCGTCAAGCTTGTTGTAATGTCAGAATGATTGACCCGACGAGTAAACTGCCGAGTAGTAAACTCCAACTTTTTGGTGAAACGGTCACTGAGTTAGTTGCAAACGGACACAAGGCATTGGTCTTTAGTCAGTTTGTGAAGCACTTACGCCTCATCGAAGAATGGGTCATCGCAAATAATATTCCTTACCAATATCTCGACGGACAAACGCCGCTACCAAAGCGCGAGGCAGCTATCAATGCCTTTCAAGGTGGCGAAGGTAAACTGTTCCTTATTAGTCTAAAAGCGGGTGGTACGGGCTTAAATCTAACAGAGGCAGACTACGTGCTGCACCTCGACCCGTGGTGGAATCCTGCGGTAGAAGACCAAGCCAGTGACCGTGCGCACCGTATCGGTCAGCAACGTCCTGTGACGATTGTTCGTTTAGTTGCGGAAGATACGATTGAGGAGAAGATTGTGCAGTTGCACGCGGAGAAGCGTGATTTGGCTGATAGCTTGTTGGAAGGTACGGAGTCTAGTGGGAAGATGGGGGCTGAGGATTTGTTGGGATTGATTAAGGGGAATTAATAGGATTTACCTTTTTGTCATTTATTGTTTACTCGCCTCTAACGCTTTGTTGTGTTAGAGGCGAGTTGATTTTTTGAAGGATATATGAGGAATTGTATGAATGAGGTTGTTCATCAATAACCCTGCCGTCCGCTGCGACTCAAAACAATACTAAGTAAAAGTAATTCAATAATTTGAGCAAATTATTCTTGTGAAACAACCTTCGTACTTGTTGCATACTTTTTCCATTAGGTACAGAGTACCTTTCCGCTTGGTAGATATATCAAGTCAAATAGTCTTTAAGTCGCAGCGCGGCGCCACGAGTTATGCTTACTTATGATGCAACTGTTTCTAATTACCCACCACAGCCACCACAACCACCACAGCCGCCACCACCACAGCCACCGCCGCAGCTTCCGCCACCACTACTTCCACAGCTCGAATCACTCCCACAGTAAGCATTACCACTCGGAGATTTACGATACACCTCAGGCAAGTCTAAATAGGAAGCCGCGATGAACGCAGTAGATAAAACATAGCTGTGTCCTGCAAATGCGGTCTCTGCTTCAGCTAAATGTACCATTTGACTTTTATAATATTCGGGAATCGTTGTCGTGAATAAACGACGTGCCAATTGCTTCAAGTGATTGAGGGAGACAATGGAAAACGACAACAGAATTACAATTAAACCAAACACTGGTTTGTCTCGCATTACTCCTGTAATCAGGCGTGATAATCCAATAACGAAAGTACCGCCGATTAACATGAAGTTGATAGCATACAAACGCGTAAAAGCTTTTGACTCCTGAAAACGCTCTTTGAAAGCATCCATGGTTTCTCCTATGTTTTTGAAGATATGCTTGCTCGAAAGCGTCTGTAGCAGTAAGGAATAAGAAGTGCTTTTGGTCAGGCGCAATAATTTGAAAATGTTATGTTCTTCCTCGTTTACCGATGTTGCTTTTTTGTTCAAAGTGAGCTTTTCATCTTTGGATACTCTGATTTTCTTATCGTTGATAAGTTGATGCACATAACCATGCAGCATTAAAGGTACGCTGCCAGTGAACATGTACAAAACCTCCAAAGGGTGTAAGTCAAACACAAAGGATTGCTCCGAAAATTGCTTCATCAAATCTCGATAATAAGCGGCATTATATAGATACAAAATAAGTCCGACAATCATAATCAAGCAGATGTATCCCCCTATAAATTTCGGACCGTCAATCGTCTCGTACATCGGACGAAGGAGATAATAAGCTGGAAAAATAAAAGCAAGTCCAACCATAGCCGCAATGGGAAAAAACTCAGAGGCGGATAATTTAGCTTTCTTAAAGCCCAGAGAGTCGTACATCTCTCGATACTGCCAAATGTCTTCTGGTTGCTCTCCAAAATTTTGGGTGTAGACTTCCTGCGTCTTTACCTTTGCTTGTCTAAACTTATCAAATTCTTCAGGATTGTGAGTGGAGGGAATGTGTTGAATTTGTCTGCCGAGTAATTCACAAAAATCGCGATAGGACTTGGTGAAAATTAAATGTTGGTGCCAGACGACATCTACTATCTCGGAGGGAGAAACCATACTATCAGCAGTGGCGGCGAGGTACATGAATTTCTTGTACTCTAAAATTGCTTTTTGGGTAAAAGCCTTTGTCCACTTGTTTTCGTTCGCTAATCTGATAGAGAAACTGTATTCTTCGTTGGGCTTGTCGAAATTGAAAGCTACTACTTGATTCCAAAGTTTTGCATTCATAGGTGTTGTGATTTTAGGTTTTAAATGTGAGAGCTGCTCTCTTTATTACCTTCACAAAATGCAACATTCTAAATTGAAAATCTTTAAATTTCGACGGCTTCTTGGATTTTTAAGACAAAGCAAGAACGGATACGGAAAAACTTATTTTTCATCAATATCTCTTACAGAACTCAACTTTTCACACTACTATAGGATAGAAAGTGTGTATTATTTACACAACAGAGAAAAAGCAAAATACTCTAACATCTTCTCTACTTCGTCAAAATTATCATCTTCAACAACGACATCTGTCAAACGCGGCATATGCTGTGCAAAATAAATTTGATTGTTTGCCATCTCAAATAAATTACTAGCTAAGGCATGCGGATAAGGAAAATCAGAACATATTTTGACAATAACGTCCGATACTTTTTGAACCAATTTCTTATAATTCGTAAAGAAGCCTTCCTGATTTTCTTTATCTACTGATTTTGTATGGTAGACTTTATTTCCTTCCGCAATGATAATTTTGTGTAGTATATTCTCATTGACATATTCAATGGAAGGGTTTTCTTTTGACGCGTAAACAAAATTTTCGATGATAATCTTTAAACAACGCTTTGGGTCGTCGATATTCATGGTGTGAATATCAATCAAATAACTCACCCATTCCCAGTACCACGAAACAAGATAGAGCAGCAACATGTGCTTATTCTCAAAGTAGCGATAAACAGAAGCCTCTGTGGATTTCATTCTTTTCGCCAACTTCTTAAAGTTGAACGCCTCAAAACCTAGTTCATCTATCAAAAGAATACTATGCTTAATTATCTTTTGTCCCAAAGGTGTTTCTTGAGGGTCACGTTGATATAAGCCCTCATTCAAGGATATTTTAATGCCTATCGCCATAGAGTTAAATTATTTATTTGCAAAAGTAATCATTTCTTTAAACAATATCATACTACCGTCGTTGTTTGCTATATTATCACCTGTAATAGTTTTACTATCATTCGAAAAAGTTTTATATCTTTACATAACTATTTAACAATTATACTGAGGAAATAACATTTCACAGAATGAAAATTTAGAAAAATAGTTGTGTCTTCTCAAAAATAAGTAGAGAGTCTCTTACCAAAAAAATATTTCTCTCTAGTAAATAGTACGTTTTTAGACTAATTAAATAATCAAAATAAAAAATCTTATGAGTTCATTAAAGAATGAAGGTATGTTCAGTAATTTAAAGAATGACATACCAGCATCGTTAATCGTCTTTTTAGTTGCAGTTCCTTTGTGTTTAGGAATTGCATTGGCATCTGGTGCGCCTTTGTTTTCAGGTATCATCGCGGGTATCATTGGTGGTATTGTTGTAGGTGCATTAAGTGGTTCTCAATTAGGAGTAAGTGGTCCTGCCGCAGGCTTAGCCGTCATCGTTTTGACAGCGATTTCGGAACTAGGAGGCTTCCAAATTTTCCTTTTATCTGTTGTTTTGGGTGGCATTTTCCAGTTACTTCTGGGTTACGCTAAGGCAGGTATCATTGGATATTACTTCCCGTCATCTGTCATTAAAGGAATGCTTTCGGGTATTGGTATCATTATCATTTTGAAGCAAATTCCTCACGCATTTGGATATGATAAAGACCCAGAAGGTGATTTGGGTTTTATACAAGTAGACGGACAAAATACATTTTCTGAGCTTTCTAATATGCTTGATTATGTAAGTCCAGGAGCTATCGCTATTACTTCGATTTCTATGTTAATTCTGATTTTATGGGAACAACCGTTCATGAAAAAAATTAGACTTTTCCAAATTATTCAAGGACCGTTGATTGTCGTTGGATTGGGTATTTTCTTAAATATACTTTTCCAAGCGATGCCTTACTTTGCTTTGAACGCAGAGCAAGTTGTCGCCATTCCAGTACCAGAAACAGCTTCTGATTTCTTTGGTCAATTCATTTTCCCTGACTTTACGCATATTACTAATCCTGCGGTTTGGATTACAGGTATTACAATTGCTGTCGTAGCGAGTTTAGAGACTCTATTGTGTCTAGAAGCTACAGATAAATTAGACCCATACAAACGTGTAACACCTGCTAATCAAGAATTGAAAGCACAAGGTGTTGGAAATATCATCTCTGGTTTGATTGGTGGTTTGCCGATTACTCAGGTAATTGTACGTAGTTCTACTAATATTCAATCAGGTGGTCGTACTAAAATGTCAGCAATTTTCCACGGTGTTATCATGTTATTTTGTGCTATGGCAATCCCATTCGTTTTGAATATGATTCCATTGGCAAGTTTAGCTGCTATCCTATTTTTAGTAGGTTACAAATTAGCTAAACCATCTTTATTCAAGCAAATGTGGGGATTAGGAAAAACGCACTTTGTGCCTTTCATTATAACAATTTTAGCTATCGTTTTCACTGATTTATTGACAGGAATTATGATTGGTATGGCAGTGGCTATTTTCTACATCTTGTACAACAATTACAAAAAGCCATTCTTATTTGAGTCTGGTAAAGATATCAAAGACGGTGCAATCAGATTGTCTCTGGCTCAAGATGTAACCTTCATTAACAAGGCTAGCATCCAACGTACTTTGGCGCAAATTCCTGATGGTTCTCGCGTGATTATCGATGCTTCAAAATCTATTAATATAGACCAAGATGTTGTAGAAATTATTGAAGAGTTTCAGACAGGTGCAGAATTTAGGGACATTGATTTAGAATTGATTGAGTTCAATTCTGTAAAAATCAAAAATCAAGCGAAAGAAGTAGAGCACGCTTTGTCAAATAATATGATTTCGGAAAGTCGCAATTTGTAAATAGACTTCTTACCCTTATAAAATGCTTTGCTGATTTTCTTCAAATACCCCTTGAATAGTCCCTCTATTGAATTATTTTTTGGAGGAAAGTAGCGGGAAAATATATTTTCAGAAGTGTATTTTATAAGGAACGCGGTAAAAAGTCTAATATAAATTATAGCTGACCTCAGTAGTAAGTCAAACAAATTATGATAAGTTGGCGTGGATAATTTCTCGCCTGCTTTCACTTTAAAAATTCTCATGTAGCTACGGCTATAGTCGATTTCTAAAGCCAAAGCAGACAAAAAATACTCACACGCGAACCATATCACAATTAACTTGACTTACTACTCAGTTGACTTAGTGAAAACTTTAAAGAATCAATTTAATTAGTCTTTCGGTCGCACTCCTTCTGAATAGGAAGGAGTGCAGACTTTTTTATTCTAAGCAAAACTGATTCTAAAGAAAAAATAACATGATGAGAAAATACACTACTCTAATTCTCGCATTTCTTTTCGTCATGACCTCTAGTTCTCTTTCTGCACAACAGGATGAGTTCGGAAATTGGTTGATGTATTTCGGAACAAATAGAGTGTCGAATGACTTTAGTATTCATACTGAAGTTCAATATCGAAATCATACTGTTGCTCCTGTAAATATCGAGCAACTACTATTACGGACAGGTTTAAATTATCATGTTGCAAAAAATGCAACTTTGACCGCTGGCTATGGTTATATCAATTCTTATGATTTTGAAAGTGAACAAAAAGAGCCCGAATCTAAAGAACATCGTTTGTTTCAACAGTTTATTTTAACAAATAAAGTAAGCCGTCTAAAGTTTGAACATCGCTATCGCCTCGAACAACGTTGGGTAAACGATGACTATAGGAATCGCATTCGTTACCGCCTTATGGTCTTTTTGCCGTTAAATAAACCGACAATAACGAAAGGCACGCTTTTCTTAGGAGTCTACGACGAAATTTTTGTGAATACTAAAGATACCTTCTTTGACCGAAATCGATTGTACGCGGCGCTAGGTTATCAATTCAACAAAACGACACAAGTGCAAGTTGGTTATCTACGACAACGAGTGAATGATTTTGGAAAGAGTTATCTGCAAGTTGGGTTTGTTTATAATCCTGACTTTAGAAAGGAAAATCCTGTGACAGATTAAAAAATTAACGTTTTCTGACAAATCACATGTCATGGAATTTGTCAGAAAACTAAAATTAAAAGATATGACCTTAATAGATGCATTTTTAGTCGCTTTTACTTCTATTTTTTCAGAAGCTTTTTCTGCTGTGCAGAATATTAAGTCTAATATTAAACATTCATTTAGCAGAGATTCTAAAATTCCTATTGTTCGTATGTTTCATGAAGCTTTGAAACACGAAAAATAGGATATACCTTCTTTGCTATTTTGGACTTTGGACAGAAGATATTAGACCTTAGACTCAATCACATATAAAACAACAATAATCGTATTACCTTGAAAATCAAACCTTTAAACAGGTTATTTTTACTACATTTCGATTATTTCGTCTAAAATCTAACGTCCAACATCTTTCGTCCAAAGTCCAATTGTTATTGGAGCTATTGATTTTTTATTCTAGTTTTATAACATGAAGGCTATAATCAAAAATATATTACTTTGTTTTTTCGCCGTACTCATCAGCTTTTATTTGCTATTAGTAATCATCGGAGGAGGTTTTAAAAATAAAAATTTTCCTCTTGAAGAGATTGGCTCCGATGTTTTCTTTGCACATAGAGGCGTTACGAATACGGCACCAGAAAACTCAACTGGAGCGATACATCAGGCTTTAATCAAAGGTTTTCCTGCAGTTGAAGTTGATATAATGAGAACTCAAGACGGCGAACTAATTCTGTTTCATGATGAAAATGGAATACGTCTATTAGGAGAAGATATAGAGATTTCGACTACGAATTATGAAGAGATAAAGAATATTTCGCTAAAGCAAAATGGAGAGTCTAGCGAATTCAAGGTGATAACGTTAGAGGATTTATTTAAAGCATATGAAAGCAATTTCGTTTTTTATCTTGACTTTAAAAACGAGCAAAATTTCGAGTTAAAAACCTTTCAGCAAGTTAATCAACTCATTGAAAAATACGCCTTAAAGGATAGAGTATTAATTGCGGGTTCCAACCTATTATTTACTGGATATTTTGAATATAAGTTCCCCGACTTATTGACCGTATTAGAAGGGTTTGATGCTGGTAAAGAGTGGATATACTCGATTACGCCTACTCTATTCCGACCTGATTTTGTAGCAGGTTTCTTCAAAAATGTGGATGCATCACACATAGAAAAATTGAGAGATAAAAATATCTTATCCCGAAAAATCATCTACGGTGTCCCTTCCGAAAAAATTCAAGAAGCTTATTGTGAATATGGAATAACGAAGATTATTGTTGATTATGATAGTTCCGTAGAGGAGATATTAAATCGTAAAAATCCGTGTTATAATTAGAGGCTAATCTGAATAAGGCAAGTACCCGCAAGTTAAAATCATTCAAAATTTTTCATTCAAAATTCAAAATTCTATTCGGGCAAACCCGTCTTCTTACTATCCACCAACCACTGCGTCGCCTGAAAAAGACTCTTCGCAAATTGCTCCATACTGTCCGCTTCGACCTTGTGTGTTTCATAGATATTATCAAACTCCCCTCTCTGATAAAGAGACTTATTTTCGGCATCGCGCACTATCAACAATTTATCTTCACTCAACACTCCAAATTTATCATCGTTATTTAAAACGGCATAAGGGCGCTTGCTTTTCAGTAAATCAACCCCCATTGTATTATTCATATACGGCAATTTTAGAAGTCCCATGACAGTAGGAAAAACATCTAACTGACTACTTATCATTGAATATTCTTTGGGTGCTAAAATGGAAGGTGCATATATCAAAAGAGGACTGTGATGAAAATTTAAAGGCAACTCATAGCGTACATTTAACGCGCCGCCATGGTCTGCTAGGAATACAAAAACAGTATTATCAAACCACTCCTCTTTCTGACAGGATTCTATAAACTGCTCTATTGACCAATCTGCATATTCCACTATTTGGAAGTTCTTCTCGGTCTGCTTTGGTTCAAAATAAGGTGGGACAAAATACGGAACGTGGTCGCTTGTTGTCATAAAAACCGACAAGAAAGGCTTTTTCATTTCATTGAGAATAGGCACCGAAAATCTAAACATGTAATCATCTGGAACCCCTAAAGTCGTTTTGACTTCTGCTTTCGGGTAATCTCTTTCTGAGACAATTCTATCGTAGCCATTTGCTCTTAAAGTTCCGCCAATATTATCAAACTGGTCATCGTGTGTCGTAAAGTAAATGGTTTCGTAGTCATGTCTTTTCAGCGTGTTGGCAATACCAGAATACGAAAGAACATCAGCCCCTTTAAATGGGTGTTGTCTTTTCAGAGTTGGCAGAGACATTAGAGTTCCATACATACCGCTAAACGTATGAATTCCCGTTGTATAGAAATCATTGAAGAAATAAGACTCCTGAGAAAGTTTATCTAAAAAAGGCGTCAGGTTATTTGGGTTTCCAAATCTACCCATCTTCGTTGCGCTCATGCTTTCCATTATTACAACTACGATATTGTGTTTCTTTGCTAATGAATCTGGAAAGTTAATTTGTCGGGCGATTGGTGAAATTGTATTTTCATAATCAGAAGCATTGAAAAAGGACTGCATGTTTTCAATTGCTTCCTCCTCAGGAAGATACGCGACTTTTTCTTGGCGCTTATCTTTTGAAGATAACCAACTCTTGATTAAAGTGAAATTTGGGTTGAGTCCCAATTTATTTGGAAAAGGATAGTTAGAGAAGAATGCTGTCCCAACTCTTATCGGAGATTTTGCTTCTACTCTGCCACGAATGCCCAAAAATATAAGTCCTCCCCCCACAAGAAAAGAAGCTATCGAAATCAAGTAATGCTTGCTATTTTTGGAAATCTTAGCTGGAGATGCAATTAGATATCGCTTTGCTAATCGATTGTTTATCCAAATAAAAGTACCGCTTATTAATAAAAAGGCGAGCGTAATCCACCAAGTTGTAATATCCTCAAAGACCATACTCAAGACAAAGTCTGCTTGGTCTAACCAAGCAAAAGCGGAAATTGAAAGCCTCGTAAAGAATTGCCCGAAGTAAGAAATATCTATTCCACAAATTAAAAAAGATAAGACATAAAGTGTGGATGTAAAAAAAAGTAAAGGCTTTTGCAGTTTCTTAAATGATAAGTCTAAAATATGAAACGCGGACACTATTAAAAATGGAATAGCAAGGATATATCCAGATATTACAGTATCGAATCTAAATCCCATGAATAGGGACTTCAACATCAAAACAAACCTTTCATCTTGAGGAATACTGTCAAGTAAATCCCATTCTTGAATGAGTAGTAATATTCTGAAAGAGAAATAACAGAGTATACCTGAGAGGTATAGTCTGAGGATGTAGTTGAAGCCGTTAGATTGATGATTTGATTTCTGCATAAAATAATTTACCCTTCTACTTTTAATCTTTTGATTAATTTTATCTCTCTACCCCTCTTCCCGAAATAATCTCCCCAAAGAAAACAGCATTCAAAAATACTCGATTTGGACCGTACCAAAAAGCACGAAAGTTAGGATTATCCGCAAAACAAATGACCTTTCCTCTACCCGTTCCACTCACGATTACCGCCGCAGAATTACGAATATTCTCCAAGTTAGCTTTAGAAATATAACCACCTAAAAGCGGCTTATCTGTATAGATGAATGGTGTTGCGTAAGCATTCTTTGTAGGTTCCAAAAAGAGGGTGCCGCGTCGAAAAACAGGTAATCTATCATCCGTCAATCCAAAAGCTAATGGATGCGTCAAGTCAACCTTTGTTTCAAAAATGGCTCCGCCGATAACTTCTGCTCCTGCATCTCGTTGTCTCATCTCATAAGGACGCAATTTATTCTTTCTGTCCTTTAAGTCCACCTCATCTTTCTTATTTTTCACCACATCAAAATTTGCCATGCCTTGACTTTTCGCCCAAGTCGCCGCGCGTTTCATAGTGATTAAAGTACCACCGTCCTGCACCCAAATCTTTAGTTTTGCGCTTGCACTGGCATCAATCGACCGATAAGAGCCGTCCACCATAACTATAACATTGTATTTACTCAAATCACTCCGCCCGACTGAACTCGTTTCCAATAAAGTCGTCGCCACATCCATACGATAGTCCAACAAGTGCCAAACCTCTCCTGCATCATAAGAGTTCGTTCCGGCACCTGTAATAACCGCCACATTTACAGTCTTTAATGCAGAGAATGCAGGACTACCTAAATAGCTCCCTGTTTTACTCTCACCACTATTAATTGCCGTAATTTCTGCTCCTGAAACACGCGCCGCTTCCGTCACTAAAGCATGAACTTCCGCAGGTGTCTTGTCTTGATTTTGCACAGAAATCAAAATGGTTCCTCGAGTATAATTTCTATCATCTGAACCTTTGAATTTATTCGTTGCGACCTCTGTCCGCAAACCTCCTTTTTGCAATAAATTCAAAGCCTTTGGAAAATAATAAGCCTCTCTATCCATTAAGTAAGCGTACTCACTATAGGCTGGCAACTTGGTGTCTCTAAGTGTTTTCTTATCCAACTTATCACCCAATGAAAAGCCACTTGACAAAGCAGCATAATCCAAATCAAACGCCAGTGGCAAAGTCCACGCCGACACATCATAAAACAAACTATCTTTAAACGAAGTCGAAGTTTCAAACATCGCGCGAATAAGACGGTTTTGTGCTTGCTCCAATGGGATAATCAAACTGTTCTCTTTTGAGAATTTTTGTCCTTTTTGCGAAATATCCTGATTTGTATGATACAGATTTATCTCGTGTCGCTCCAACATCTCTGCAAAACGAAAGAGACGCGCCTTGTCTTTTCCTGCGCTGATAACGTAGGCTTTATTCGCTGCTTTTGCTGCCTCTTTTTGAGCGTTTTTGTAGAAATTATATTGATAACTTAAAAAGTCTTCCTTCAAATCTTTCGCCGCTTGAAAAGTAGAGAAAGAAGTCGTCACCTGATTACGTATCGTAAACGGAAAAGTAATCACGCCATGCTCTGTATCTTGCGCGTGTCCACGAGAGCTCGCTTGCTCAAAAAGAATACCGACCGCTCCATTAATATCGGGATAAGTAGACCCTTTTCCATAATAAAAATCATCAAAACTCTCTTGTGAATAATAGAGAGAACCAATTTTATCCAATGCTTTCGCGTGGTATCTAGAGATTTTGAAAGTCAAATCTTGATTGCGCTGTGGCGTCAAAGGATTTGTTCGTTCTGGCACTCCTGGTTGAAAAAAGAAAGTCGCATCTGCTCCCATTTCGTGGTGGTCCGTCAATACATTCGGTTTCCACTCATGAAAATTTTTGATGCGCGCTTGGCTTTCTGGATGCTGCACAGGTAACCAATCTCGGTTAAGGTCAAACCAATAATGATTGGTCCGTCCGCGTGGCCACGGCTCGTTAAGTTCTCTGCTTTGTGGGTCGCTCACTAGATTTTTTCCTTTGTTCGAATTTGCCCAAGCAGCAAAACGATTTAGTCCGTCAGGATTGTAACAAGGGTCAAAAAGAATAACCGTATTTTTCAATAAATCATCTACCTCTTTACCTTGCCCCGCCGCCAAATAGTAGGCAACTAAAGGCGCCGCATTAGAGCCACTACTTTCATTTCCATGAATACTATAACCTGCATAAACAATGGCAGGCATGTCTGCGAAGTTTTGCTTTGACGGTGCATTGGGATTGGAAAGTGTAATATGTTCCGCTTGTATTTGGTCAATGTTTGCTTGATTCTCAATAGAAGTTATCGTCAATAAAAGCAAAGGACGACCTTCATAAGAACGTCCTGTTTCTTTCAACGTCACCCGGTCACTAGCTTGAGCAAGCGCACGCATGTAATAAACCAGTTGGTCATGAGAGATATGATTTTCCCCAATTTGATAACCTAAGATTTGTTCAGGAGTTGGCACATCCTCATTGTATTCAATATCTGGCAAATAATAAGTCAGAAGCTGCTTTTGCGCAAAGACATCTTGAAATAGAGTAGTAAAAATAAAGAAGAGTCCGAGTAAAATTCTGCGCATGACAACTTTTAAATTTTGAAAAATGATAGTACCGTGAAAGAACCCACAATTTAGGAAAGAAAAACAAATTCATCAGAAAAAGAAACATTGTAAAGCATCAAGACATATAATAAATACTCATATTTTGCTTTTAAAACGACTTTTCTTGTATTTTTTTACTTTTTTCAGGTTTTACGCACTGTTTTTGTATGTATAAACACCTGTCTGTAAGTATATTTAAACACCTCCATTAAATCGTACTTTTTCCTCCGACTGTTAGAGAGATTTTTATTTTCCTAAAACAACACTTATTTAATTCTGTCTGTTTATCAAAATCTGGAAAGGTGCTATTGTCACTTTTCCCAAAACCTTTTTTCTCGAATGTCAAGATTTTTTCTAGCCACTTTACTGATTGTTGCCACATTTACGACAATTGCTGCACAAGATTTTTCTTTTACCGCTAAAAAGTACTCTACTAAAGTGGAGTCTTCTTTGGATGCTAAATTTAAGGAATATCAAATTTTTCAATTCGACACGGATGACTTAGAAAGTCATGTCCGACAAACGGATGGTAATACTGAAATTTCTCTAGTCTTTGGGGAAGAACATAGTTGGAGTTTAGATTTACTGAATAGTGATTTATTTGCAGACAATTACATTTTGCGCGACGGTAAAACAGTATTATCGAACCAGCGTCCTGTTCCGATGAAAGGATACTTAGCAGGAGGTCATAACGAACGGGTAGCTCTAACCGTTGGTGAAGATTTTATATACGGTTTTATTAAAGAAGGTAAAAAAACCTACTATATAGAGCCGTTGAGTTACTTCACGTCTAATCAAGAAGAAAATTTATTTGTCCTTTACGAGGAAGCAAGTGTTATAAAAGATAACACAATCAAGTGTGCAGTAACTGAAAAACATCGCCGTGGAGAGCATCTAGAGCATCAACATAAAGAAGATGTATCGACGGGAGAAAAAAGTATGCTAACATGTAAGAAATTAGAATTAGCGATAGCTTCTGATTTTTTGATGTTTCAAAGCTACGGTTCCGTAGCTGCAGTAGAAGCACATAATGTGGGAGTCATGAATACTGTTGCGGCAGATTATGACGATAGTTTTGATGATGCCATTCAATTTGAAATAGTAGAGCAACTTGTTCCAGCGACTGCTGGAGCAGACCCAATTGGTAACAGTACTGTGATTGGAACTATCTTAGACGAATTTACGGCATGGGCGCCTAATGGCTTTACCAATACACATGATTTAGGACAACACTGGTCTGCCCGCGATTATGATACAACAACTATTGGCTTGGCTTGGATTGGTGTAGTTTGTAATTCATTTCGCTACCACGTTTTAGAAGATTTTTCAAGTACAGCTTGGGGATTACGCGTTTTGACGTCTCACGAAATGGGGCATAACTTTAATCAGGACCACGATGCTTCTGGAACTAACTTCATTATGGCACCTTCCGTAACAAATGTAGATGTTTGGTCTCCAGCTTCTATTGCTGGTTTCAATTCTTATGTACCTACACGAACCTGTCTATCATCTTGTCTACCAGACCCACTTCCTACAGCTGCGTTTACAGCAGAGTATACTCAAATCTGTACAGGGAGTCTCACACGATTTACAGATAACTCTACTGCTAATTCGACTCAAGAAATAAACTCTTGGAACTGGTCATTTTCGGGCGGTACTCCTTCTTCATCAACAGAACAGAATCCATTAGTACAATATAATAATCCGGGTACTTATGCTGTTTCTTTAACCATATCAAATAGTGTAGGCGTTAACACCTCTAATCAAAATGGCTATATAACAGTTGGCTCAGGTGGTACAGATTTCTTTTTCAATGAAGATTTTGAAGCAGGAACTGGTGGATTTACAATAGACAATCCAGATAATGGTAGTGTTACTTGGGTGCCCGTAACCGTGCAAGCTGCACGCTATGGCGACCAAGCGATGTACATGAATAATTATGAATATAATGCTGCTGGTCACAGAGATTATTTAGTTTCTCCTACTCTTGATTTTTCGGGCAGAACAGATGCACAGTTAAAGATAGATTATGCCTATACTAATTTTGATGCGACATTCTCTGATTCTTTGATTGTTTCTATTTCGAATGATGACGGTGCAAACTGGGTACGCGTTTTAACAAGAGGTGAGAATGGTGCAGGCTCTTTAGCAACACGTCAAACGACTACATCTGAGTTTGTCCCTACGGATGATTCGGATTGGTGTTTTGCAGGTTTTTATGGAAGTGGCTGTTTAGAGATTGACTTATCAGGATATAGCTCTGCGACTACAAAATTCCGTATTGAAAATTATAATGGTTATGGCAATAATATGTACATTGAGAATGTAGCTTTGACTAGCTCTTGTGCATCGTTTACTCAACCAACAGCTATGTTTAGTGTAAATGGTGGACAAGGTTGCACTCCTTTTGCAACTCAATATTTTGACAATAGTGCAGGTTCTCCTACTTCATGGAATTGGTCTTTCCCAGGTGGTACGCCAGCTACTTCTAATCAGCAAAATCCTATTGTAACTTATAATATCAGTGGTACTTACAGTGCAAGTTTAATTGTAACAAATGAGGTCGGCTCTGATAGCGAAACTCTGAATAATATTGTAACTGTAAATCAAGAAACTATACCTGATTTTACTTTTGATGTCAACGGAATGACTGTTGACTTTACAGATGCTTCGCAAAATGCAACCAGCTACAGTTGGAGTTTTGGAGACTCAGGTACTTCAGGGCAGATTAACGCTTCTCATACTTATAATGATGAAGGTGTTTATCCCGTTACATTAACTGTTACGAATGCATGTGGAAGTAATAGTATTACTCAGAATGTCACAATCGAGGGCATGCCTAATGCTATTTTTTCTGCCAACACTACAAGTGGATGTGCTCCTTTGACGGTTGATTTCTCAAATTTTTCTTCTGGATTAAACTCCGTGCCTTCATGGAGTTTTCCTGGCGGTACACCTGCGACGAGTACAGAAGATAGTCCAACGGTTGTTTATGACACCCCAGGTGTTTATTCGGTTTCTCTAACTGTAACAAATAGCGCGGGAAGCGATACTCAGACACAAACTAATTTAATCGTTGTTAATAACTCGTTAGTTGGTGGTTTTAATTCGGCAGCAGATGAATTGACAGTAGACTTTACTCTAAATACAACGCCTCTACCGACGAGTGTTACTTGGAATTTTGGAGATTCAAATACTAGTACTCTATTAAATCCAACACACACTTACGCCGCAGATGGAACGTACACCGTAACTCTTACTGCAACTAATGAATGTGGTACAATCACAGAAACAGCAACAGTTGATGTTTCATTAACGCCGACGGCACCAATATCCAATTTCACCGCAAATAATGTAGTAGGATGTGAGTCATTCACTGTAAATTTCATCAACCAGTCTTCTGATAATTCAGACACTTACAACTGGATATTTGAAGGTGGAACACCTTCTACAAGTACAGATGTCAATCCAACGGTGACGTATAATACACCTGGAAGTTATTCGGTTTCATTAATAGCGGCAAATGAACAAGGAAGTAATTCTTCCAGCCAGTCAAATTACATCACAGTTAATCCTTTGCCGAGTACAAGTTTTGTAGCTGCCACAGATGAATTAACTGTTAATTTTACGAATAATTCTATAGACGCGACTAGCTATTCTTGGGAATTTGGGGATGAAAGTACAAGTACTCAAACTAATCCAATACATACTTACGATGCAGCAGGCATCTATACTGTCACTTTGATTTCTAGCAATGATTGTGGTAGTATTATAGAGACAATGGAAGTAGTCGTTGAGCTGACACCAGTTGCTCCAGTCGCCAGCTTTATCGCATCAGTTAACGAAGGTTGTGAACCTTTCACTGTAGAATTTATCAATCAATCTTCTGACAATACTGAAAATCTACAATGGCTTTTCCCTGGCGGAACACCAGAAACAAGTACAGCATTAAATCCTGTCATTACTTACAATACAGCAGGTGCT
>CALDUB010000255.1 GCA_937923465.1 uncultured Saprospiraceae bacterium | reverse complement strand
CCTTTAGCTTGATTTAATGAAATATTTACTTGGGAATTCTCCAAACCATTTTGCGAGAGAATTGATTTTCCTGTTACATCAAAGACCACAAAAGATTGTATAGAAGTCCTTGCTGGTGCAGTAATGGAAAAGTCAGCACTTGAGGGATTTGGATAGATATTTAAACTACCTTTTGTATCCGTAAAATCTACTGTTCGTACAGGTGAATATTCTACACTCCCGTCAAAATCAACTATTTTTAAACGATAGTAGTTTATACCAAAATCAGGCGTTCGGTGCGTAAAATTATAGTTCTGAATTTCTTCTGAATTTCCTATAGCGGCAACTTTTCCGATTGGTCTAAAATTCCGATTGTCGGTAGTGTGTTGCAACTCAAAAAATGCCGTCCCACGTTCTTGCGCTGTTGTCCATTCCAGTAAACTTTGCTGTGTACCGTCAGTGTAAGCTTCTGCCGTAAAAAGAGTTAAATCAACAGGTAAATCCTGTGCGACTACGCTACTTTTTCCGATAATTTCTACTTCCGCTATTCTTAATGAAGTATTACCTGCTGCTTGGATGCGTACATAACGTGCCGTAATATTGAGATTATTGTAAGAAAGTTTACGTTTAGTACCGCTTATTGCCTGAAAAATATTGTCTGTAGCGTTGGCATGAGATGCTGTTAATCCAGTGTCTGCAAAAGGCGTATTAGAAAATAGAATATAGAAATTACCGAAGTTAGCTGCGGGTTGTTCGATACTTGAACCATTGAGTTCAACCATATTCCACAAGTCAAGATGACTAATGATTTTCTCTTCTTTCAAATCTAAATCAAACCATGGCTCGCTTTCTGTCAAAGTTTGTGAAAAACTACCTACAGGCACCAATCCTTGCTGCAATATTTGACAATTGATGCGTCCATTATTGTTCCCATCCACAGCTTTTTCAGCGTATGGGTCGATTGCTTCACCGTCATAATTGATACCTGTAGCGGTACTACTTTGGCTCACATCTGCTTGACGACTAATCATCTGCAAAGGATTATTTTCAGTAAATCCTGGTTCTGCTTGTGCTGCTGCGTAAACACCAGAAGTTGGCGCATTCATTATATTTACTCTTATCGGAAAAGGAGTATATTGATAAGTACGTCGATTTGGTAAAAATTCATTAATGATGAAATACAACTGGTCGTTATTATTTACATCTTTGTAAATTCCGTGAGTAGACAAGTATTGTTCAAATTTTGCCTGCGAAGCAAATTCATAAATACGCGCTGGATAATCCAAACGCAAATTACCTTGAGCTAATGCTTGAGAAATTCCCATATCATAACTTCCCAAATCATCCGTCACAACGCCGTCTACTTCAAATCTAAAATCACCCGCCGCCACATCGACTTTCAATTCTGTCGAATCCAAAATCGTAAATGTTGTCGGACGAGCAGTAATATCACCTGAACTTAAGTGAATTGGATTATCACTATGCTCTGTGTAAGGCGTAGTAGTAGCAGGGTCTTCCTTGATTATTTCATAAAAAGTTCCGATATTTTCAGTCGTCAAATTGATGAAATACCAAGGGGTAAAGCCATTATTTCTGGTTTTCAAGTCTCCGTTTCCACTTTCTACCAGTTTTGAGACAGTGATTCCGTAATCTAAATCTACAAGTTTTATATTCTCAAAAACGTGATTGTGCGAGTGCTTCCAAAGGTAGGCACCGAGTGTGTGGTCTGAACCGTCACCCGAAATAAAAACATCTTTAAAAGAATAATCCGCTTGATAAGTTATGGACAAACCAGTTTTAATTCCCCATGCTTTAAATCCATCAAATACCGAACGAGACTCATGATTAACTCCCATGTCGCGCTCTATTGATTTAAGCGCAAGATTAGCTTTAATTATCGTCGTATTTTCTAAAATCAAGGCAACTTCAACTGGCATCACACCGTCGCCTTCACTACTATAACTATTTGTACTTAAAGGGAAATTATCCACTGCAAACCCTGGTCTAAAGTTAGCCAAAGCAGCTGGGTCAACTCGGTCTTGATTAGTAATTGAAGGATTCATATTCATAACACCAACCCCTTGTATTGTATTCACAATAACATTTCCTCGACACATAACTCCCCTACCCTTCATACCCAATCCTTGTCCCGTATAGAGATAATCTTGGTGAAAAAGTACCGCAGTATAAGGGCTTTCATCATGTCCTTTTTTAATGTCAACGACAAGATTATCGTCCCAAAAACCAAGTTCACTACCCGACTCAGAAACAATACCCGCACCCGTTACGTCATACACCACATTATCTGATACATCAGCATAACTATCATGGTGAGTAATTCCCCAACCCGGATTTCCCCAAACTACATTTCCGGTCACGTACACTAATTCACTATCAGCAGTAGCTCCAGTTTTGTGTAAGTGGATAGAATAACGCCCGCGAGAATTAGTAATATCTTCGTCTGGATTGCGCGCCATTTCGCAGATTTCTTGACCGAGAGCAGAATATTTACTTTCAAAAATTGACGTTTCTCTCCAATTACTCCATGTTATATCATCCAAAAGACGCGACTTATCCGTGCGTCCCATGTGTTTGAAAGAAGCATTTCTGACTTGTAAGTTTGTATCATTGTGCATCGCCATAAAGTGTGCACGCTGGTGAATTTGGTCTTTAGAGCTTGACTCAAATGTGATATTACGTGTCAAATTTCCTGCGTAACAATGCAAACCATCGGCAGGTCTTCCTTCGTGATTTTTCTTCAAATTAGAAACGGTCGTAATCGAACTACCATTAATTGCAGCAATAACTACAACATCTTCGCCATTGTTTATAGTACTAATATTTCCACCGCGTGTCACCAAGATAGTATCGCCAACTGCCCAACCTGTAGGAATATCCGAAAGACTAAAGTTTTTCTGACCTTTTGGAGCATCGGCAGCTAATTTTGACATGCCGAGTTTTTCTTGTCCGATGATTTCGATTTGTCCCATGACGACTAAACCCAAAGACAGCTGACTGGGGTCCCAATTGTATCTACCCGTTACACCGACACCATCATCATAAGCGACTCTTGAAGTTTCCGACACAGAAGTATTATCAGCTAACGCATCTGCGTAAGAATTAAATCGAGAGCCAGGTCCTACACTCCGAGTCACTTGCCAAGTTGCTGCGCCATCTTCGAAATGAGCAATCGCAGCAGCATTCCATAATTGAGGATATCCGCTCGTTCCTGCTTTGTGTGCTTCAATATCGAAAGGACTTATATTGACTTTGATATTTCCATCGCCCGAAGCATTTGCTAAAAATTTCACCTCTGACATGTGTGTACCTATAAAGGTGTCAAAAGTTAAAAGAGTAGTATTAGAACTATTAGTTTGTGTGCATTCGAATGCACCGTCTACTCTTACCGCAAAAATATGCGCAGATGAACCGCCTTCATAAGTCACACTCACACCCGTCGGAATAACGACAATCGCAGCATCAGCGGGTATTGTGCCTGTATCCCAAGTTGTCGTTTCAAACCAAGAACCAGATTGAACCGCCGTGTGCGTGGCAGTATTATGAGGTATGAGACTCATCAAATCTTGAGAAAAAAGGACAGGGGAAGAGAATCCAATTAAGAATAAGAGGAAGAGGGAAATTTTATAAAAATTTATCATGCAAGTTATTTTTCCTGCGGGGGAAGTTTTATTGAAAATGATATTACTAACCAAATAAATTGGTTAATCTTATTCTGAAAATTTTAGAATAATTGTTGGTTGTGAAGGATTGATATAAGGGGAGAATATTTATAAAATAAGATAATTTTCAGTCGTTATAAGAGCTATATAAAGAGTGCAAATTTCGTACCTGAAAAGAGGAAAATGGAGATAATTCAGAAGATATATTTTTTATTTAAGCAAGGCATTTTTTTTGTGCAATAGAGACAGAAATAAAGCGTCCCGTACCTTCATGTTGATGGTACGGGACGGCTTATTTATTTACTTCTTCACTAACTTCCGCACATCACCATTACTCGATTTTACAAAATAAATACCCGTCGGATAATCAGCCGTATCAACTACCAAACGTAAATATTCCATTTCTGGATTATCTAAAGTTTCGACTAAAACACCCATCTGCGTATAAATTTCAGTCGTAGCCGCATCCGTTATAATATTCAACTCGTCACCCATTGGATTAGGATAAGCATTGAAGTAGTGAATAAGAATTGTTGACGCGAAACGCTCTGTTTTGCGGGCTAAATTAGTGTTCTTGAATAATTCCTGTTAGGGTTTCCCGCTTATTAGCGGGA
>CALDUB010000254.1 GCA_937923465.1 uncultured Saprospiraceae bacterium | reverse complement strand
AGCACCAGATGCAGACTACGCAAGTGTCGGTCCTGAAAACTTTGAATGGGTAGTAGAAACGATGGCAAATTACGCTATCGAACGCGCCCAAGGTCATGACGGAACACCTCAAATCGAATGGGGAACTTTCGTACAGCCAGAGGTTAAAAAAGCACCAGCCAAGAAGACTCCAGCCAAGAAAGCCCCTGCCAAGAAAGCTGCGCCGAAGAAGCGCGCAGTTAAGAAATAGATTTTTAGGAGAGAGGGGAGAGGAGAGAGGTGAGAAGTGAAAATGGACATTTACAAAATGTGCCTTCTCACCTCTCACCTCTTTCCTCTCTCCTAAAAAAGCGAATTATGAAAAAGAAGTTAGCAATATTAGATTTATATGATAGTATTCCTAATCAAGGAATGCGTTGTATTCAAGAAATCGTGAAGAAATTTGATAGGAGAGTAGAGTCTCAATGGTTTGACGTACGCGGAAAAGGTGATGTGCCGAATGCAGAGGATTTTGATATTTTCATTTTCTCAGGAGGACCAGGCGACCCACGCGATAAGTTTGGAACTTGGGATGTGAAATTGTATGAATTGTTTGACAACATTTGGTTAAACAACCAGAGTAGCGCTGCGCCACGCAAATTTGCTTTTTTCATCTGTCACTCTTTCCAAATGGCAGCTAATCACTTTAACTTAGCGACTATCACAGAGCGTAAAAGCCCTATGTTTGGTACGACGCGTGTGCGTTTGACTGAAGAAGGACAAAATGATGCGCTTTTATCTGTATTGCCTAATCCATTTTACGCAGCAGATTTTCGTACTTACCAAGCTGTACAACCAGACGAAGAGAAGTTGAAAGGAATGGGAGCAGAGATATTAGCTTTGGAGAAAGTTCGTCCAGAAGTGGACTTAGAACGCGCCGTGATGGCTATTCGTTTCTCTCCTGAGATGATAGGTGTGCAGTTTCACCCAGAGGCAGACGCACCAGGTATGTTGCGCCACTTTAAAAGTGAGCCAATGGCAGTTATGATAATAAATGAACACGGAAAAGATAAACTCGAATCTATGGTACGAGATTTGTCCCATCCAGAAAAGATAGAATTAACACACAAGACAATACTCCCTACTTTCATCAATGATGCTATTGGTGTTTTAAAAGAGGAGTTGGTCTTAGAAGGTTAGAAAGTTGAATAGTTGTAAAGTTATCGCGAATAAGTAAGAACGGTAACTTTACAACTTTACAACCCTCACAACTTTACAACTCACAACACAAATGATTCCTGAATTACGTTCCCAATTTAATACCGATTTTTCCGAAGAAAATTATAACAAAGTAGTTGATGGCATTGCAGAAGAATACGCATATCGTCCTACTTTTAAGATTGCAGAAACTCCAGTTTTTATTGATAAAGCCTTGAAAAATAAGTTGATAGAAGCCTGTGAAGAAATCACGAATACCATTGTTCGTTCTGATTTTAAGGAATTGTCGCAGGGGGCAGTATTGGCAGGACAAGTTGTCCCAAACGAAACGCCACATACTACTTTTTTACAGATGGATTTTGGAGTTTGTATAGATGATGCTGGTGAAATTTCTCCACAACTTATCGAAGCACAAGGTTTCCCTTCTCTTTATTTTTTCCAACACGCATTAGCTAAGCGCTATCTTGAACATTATAATATTCCAGAGGGGTATAGTCACCTTTTCAATGGATTGTCTGAGGACGGTTACATAGAAATGCTACGCAAAGTCATCGTGGGAGACAGTAATCCTGAAAATGTTATTTTGCTTGAAGTAGAACCAGATAAGCAAAATACAGCGATTGATTTTATCGTCTGTAAAGAGTTGATTGGTGTACCTTATGTGTGTGTGTCAGACTTAATCGTGGAAGGCAAAGATGTCTTTTACAAAAATGAGGAAGGACGTAAAATACAGGTAGAAAAAATCTTCAACCGCGTCATTTTTGATGAGTTGGTGCAAAGAGATGATTTATCGCGTGAGTTTTACTTCACCAAAGAAGCGTACAATGTGACTTGGATAGGACATCCACATTGGTTCTTTCGGATTAGTAAGCATACTTTACCTTATTTGAAGAGTAAATATGTGCCAGAGTCGTTCTTTTTGAATGAATTAGAAGAGTTGCCAACAGATTTAGATAACTACGTTTTAAAGCCTCTTTACTCTTTCGCAGGTTCGGGTGTGATGCTCAATTTGAACCGTCATGACCTCGGGATGATTAAGGATAAAGAAAATTATATTTTACAAAGAAAAGTAAAATATGCACCGGTAGTAGATACTTTAGATGTTCCAGCTAAGTTAGAAATTAGAATGCTGATGCTTTGGGAACGCGGCGCAGAACGCCCAGTTATTGTAACTAATCTATGTCGTCTTTCAAAAGGTGCGATGATTGGTGTGAAATACAATAAAGATAAGACTTGGGTAGGAGGAAGCGTAGGCTTTTTTGAAGTCTAAAAGTCGTTAACTATGAACCATGAACGGTTTAACTATGAACCTCGTCTCAGTACTGCTTTTACTGAGACGAGGTTCATAGTTAGACCGTTCATAGTTAATTAATCAACAAGGCATTTTAAATGGTTACTCAAAAAGTCCATTTCATACACATCATAAGTATCATAGCCTTTTTCCCAAACCACACGTATCTTATCAATCTCTCCTTCCATTAAATCCTTTACTTGCTTCGGTGGTATTTGGTAATTTCCTTGAAAAGTATGCACATCTCTTACGGCATCATATTTTCCGCGGTCGGTGCGGTTATTTATCATGTTTATTGTAGACCCGTCCAAAAGTACAACCATTAGATTTGCATTGGATAAAATACCGCCATATTCTTGTTCTGCCGTACGTGAAGCTATGGCAATTTCGAGAGAGAAAACATAAATTCCACCACTCATTGCGGTCACATTTGCATGACAAACAGTGTGTTCTCTGTCTTTGTAATAAGGTCTGATTTCCTCGCGCGTATATGTGAAAAGCAATTCTGACTCCGTTGTTGTCCGACGTTTGCCAGTAAACTCATCTACTTCATCTATTTTGATATTACAATTGTATTTAGGAGGATTTAAAATGACGTCTTTTCTAGGGGAGTAACTTGCATAAGAACTCTTTGGGCGAGAAGAATTTTGCACATTACTTTTCGAAGTTTTAGTCGCAACTTTTCCTTCTTTTCTTTGAGCTTGCTTTTCTTCTATTTCCATTTTATCTGCTTCGTACTTCAGTAACTCCTTTGTACGCTTCTTTTGACTCATATCCACTAATTCTGAATAAAAAGTAGCTTCAGCTTGTGCCATTTTTAATTCTTGGCGCGTTTTTCTTTCAGAGTCACGCGCTTTAATGACACGTCTTTCTAATAGTTCTGTTTGAATTGGGTCAGGAGTATCGCTGGCACGAGATACTGCCAATTCTGTTTCTAAATCCAAACGTGCCTGGGCTAAATCTCGTATCTTCAATTGTAATCGTTCAACGCCACGTTGTTTTTTCTCTGCATCTCTAATAGCGCGTATACGTGCTTGAAACTCTGCGTCCTTTTCTTTAGGATTGAGTTTTCCTTTTATTTCTTCGACTTGATTGGAGGGTGTTGCCGTCGCAGGAAATTCCTCACCAGGTTCTAAGTAGCGCCAAGTACCATCCTCGTATTCGACTATTTTATCGCCATCTGCGTTGGTCTTAACGGTTTGTGCATTCATCACAAAAGCCCCAAGTAATACGAGTAAAAGTGATAGTGTTATGTGTTTTTTCATGTTTATTTTTTGGTTCTCTGACAAATCACGGGATTTGCCAAAGAACGTATTTTTTAGTTGTCAGGAGTCATTACACTATATGAAATAGGTGATTTGACTCCTGATAACTTTCTCTTGATAACTTTCTCTTGATAACTTCTTAATTCTTAACAAAAGTCCCTGTCCGAATAGTATGACGAAACTTTATTTTCACAAAGTAAGTTCCTGTCGGCATATTACTAACGTTGATTTGCTGTGAGACCTTGCCTTCTTGCGTCCCTTTTTCTTGATGCATCAATTTTCCGCTGACATCTAGAATGACTAAATCATAAGTCTTTCCTGGTTCTGATTTTTCAAACTCCACCTGAATATAATTTGTTGCAGGAGAAGGGAAGATTTTTAGTTTTGATTTGGTATCAATTATCTCACGAATAGCAACACTCGTCGTATCTGGGGGATTAACGACAACTGTATCTGTTGCCATAAACAACAGACTATCAATAGGATAAGTCATTATCGACCGAGCATAAGTGCCCGCAATTAATTCATTCTTCTCTACATTCCACTCTAAATCATAAACAGGTACATAAGGCATATTGTTGCCCATACGTTCCCAGTTTTCACCAGCATCTAAGGAACCATAAACGCCTCCGTCCGTTGCGACAAAGAGTACAGTATCTTGATTGTTGGGTAAAATATAAATATCATTAATCGCCAAGTCTGGTAAATTACCTGAGATATCTACCCACGAATTTCCCTCATCATCAGACCTGTGTACGCGTGGAATAAACTCATTATACTTATATCCAGAATGCGTCACGTAAACCGTCAAAGGCAAATCTGGTGAAGTTTTAATATCTGTCACATAACGTTTGGGTAAGTCTCCCGTAATATTTTGAGTTGGTCCACCTGCTGTTTCTACACGGGATACATTTCCGTCGGTCGTTCCATAATAAAGTACGCCTTCGGTAAAGTGAGATTCGTCCAAAGTCGTGATAGAATGAAAAGCTGCGCCACCAAAAATATTGCCGTCTGTCAAGTCTCCAGAAATAGAAGACCATTCGACTCCAAAACCATCAAAAAATCCGATATATCCTTTTTCAGTTCCAGTGTATAGAGTATTTGGATTGTGGTGACTAATCATATATTGCATGTCCCAGTTCTTTCTGTCGCTTGACCCAATACCCGATGTCGCTCCATTAAAAAAATCACCTCCGTCTGTACTAATCACGATATTTCCTCCCTGTGTCTCAGCAAACATCACATCAGGATTTTCAGGATGAAAAGCAACTTGAAATCCGTCACCACCATAGATACGCGGCCAGTTATTGATATTGCTAGCATTGCCACCAGAGGTTCCATTGTCTTGCATTCCGCCGTAATAATCATTAGTGTTGTGAGGATTGTAAGCTACGCGGTAAAATTGACTCGTCGGGATGTTTTCAATATCTTCCCATTGGTCACCATTGCGTTTGTAAAGACCACCGTCGGTCGCTAAGAGCACATCGCCGTCAGGTGTGTAAACCAAGTCATGTTTGTCAGCATGCACATCATAGAGATACCAAACGGGAGAGGCTTGCTCCCAGATAGCATCGTCTTCAAAGATAAAACCTTCCCATAATTCTACTCCGCAAAAATAGATATGGTTATCATTTGCAGGGTCAATGCGAATTTTTGCAAAGTACCAACCAAAGCCAGCGTGAGAAAAATCTTTTAAATCTGTTTGGCTAGGGTAATATTCAAATTCACCCGTTGTAGAGAGTTCTGACCAAGAGTCGCCGCCGTCTTGCGTACGATAAATACCGAATAATTGACTATCTGTACCGACGTATAAAGCATAAAGCTTATCAGGGTTTTGTGCCGACATTGTAAGTCCTATTCGACCCAAATCACCTGTAGGCAAGCCACCTTCGAGGGCTGTCCAAGTGTCTCCTCCATTTGTCGTTTTCCAAATTTTAGCATCTTCGCCATGTACGCTAGATTGTTGATTGTTTCTAATGCGATTCCAGCTGGCAGCGTAGAGAATATCAGGATTTTCAGGATTGATGACAATATCAATAATTCCTGCAGTATCGGTTACAAATAAAGACTGTTCCCAAGTCTGTCCACCGTCTAAGGAGCGGTATAAACCTCTATCTGTCGTAGGTTCAAAAGGAATACCCATTGTCCCAACGTATAACTTATCAGAGTCTGTTGGGTCTACCAAAATGCGTGAAGTGATACGCGTATCGGACAAACCAATATTTGTCCAAGTTGCCCCCGCATCTGTACTTTTATAAACACCATCTCCGACGAATGGTAAACCAGAAATATTAGGGTCGCCCGTTCCGACATAAACCGTGTTTGGGTCTTGTGGGTCGATTTCGATATCTCCAATCGCGAGGAACAGTTGGTCATCAAAAATAGGCGCCCAGTTCGTTCCTCCGTCTGTCGTTTTCCAAACGCCGCCGCGTGCAAAACCGACATAAATAATATCAGAGTCCGAAGGGTGCACCGCAATCGTATTGATACGCGCACCAATATTACCTGGACCTTGAACCGTCCATTCAGCATCAAAACCAACACCGTCTTTTAATAAATTAGCCTCTTTTGCTTGATGCAAAGCTGCTTCATATGCGGGAATATCGACAGACGCATCAGGAAAAGACCGCTGCAAGAAAAACTCCTCATAGGGTTCGTGTTTGGTGATAAGTCGGTCTGATGCAACAGGATTTTGTTGTTGTCCACAGGAAGCAAGAAGGAGGATTAAAAGTATAAACAGTGGGTAATTGCGCATTCTTGATATTTTTGTAAATAAGATAACTGCTCTAGTATGGTATCGGTCACTTTAGCCAAATCAATGGCTCAGATTGAATAATTTAACTGAACCTCAAGTAAAATCAGCGCCTGATACCTTTTTAACTTAATAGGTATCGGGCACTAATTTTTGTTTATTCGTAAGCTAAATCTTGATTTTATGACTCTTTTTTAATCAAAGTGACCGATACCGACTTGAGTAGTTGAGAATCAGTCTGAAATTTTACTTACATTTTCCTTTCTCCCATTTCAATATCCCATCTTTCTGTGCTTCACACTTATTTGTATAAGTCTTACCGTCACATCCACAAACGGGTGCATATTCATCTGGACATTCGTCTAAGTTAACTTTTTTTGCATCGTAACAATCGGCTGGAAGTTTGCTGCTA
>CALDUB010000253.1 GCA_937923465.1 uncultured Saprospiraceae bacterium | reverse complement strand
CTTCTTCTAAACTCTGCGAAACTATCTCCAGCTTCTCTGTTTTTGTATAATTCTTTCGTACTTTTGACATCGTTCTAATTTTAGATTCACAAGATAAGTCTTTCTAACTTATCTTGGTGTCCGATATCTTGACTATCTCCATTATCTCACAGAATTTAAGATCATTTTTTAATAATTTTTAATCGCTTCCTCTAAAATTTCATTTATTAAAATCAATATTTGATTTTTTTCATTGAAGATGAATTTATCTTGACCAATAGGTTGATTTTCGATAACATTTTTACTGTTAATAGCAATATTTAATCTTATGGAATCAGGTCTTCTTGGCAATGGATGATTCCTGAAATCAACTACTAATGATTTCATTTCCTGAAGGAAATTTAATTTTCTATTCAATAAAGAGTATTTGTAGTTAGAAAATGTAGTCTGAAATGACAAGATATTTGGATATAAATTTTTTGTAATTATTTTATTAGAAGCAAAGGCAATAAAGGTTTCATTTAGTTTTAAGGAATAATCCATTGTTTCTCCTGGAGATAGTAGCCCTGTCAACTCTTCTGAATTAATTATATTTGTTCTAATATTTTCACTATTAATAGAATCGAAGACAACCAATAAGGTGATGTGGATACTCTGAATGTATTGATTTTGTTCTTCAAGATTATTTAGTTCTTGTTGTGTATGTTCTAATTCATTCTTTAGGTTGAAAATCAATGAGTCTTGATTTTTTAGATGTTCAAATATTTTAGGAGAATTAAAATTTGTTAGGGTATCTCCCGAAAGAAGAAAATAAGTGTCTACAAATTTTTGTAATTCTAAATGAAATACCTCTCTGAGTTTGTTATCATCGAACATATCTTCATGAAGAATAACAAAGTAGAAAGGTAGTCGCTGAGTGACTTTATCATCTAAAAGCTTAACAAACTGCAGATATACTTTAAAGTCTTTTGATGAATACGGGCGGATAACATCACCATAAACTATATAGTCTGCACTACTTATGTGAAAATCCTCCTCTATTTCCTGATTATGATCTTCACGAATATTTTTTTCTGTATTCGAAGCATCAAGAGAAGAAGCTATCTTATCTCTATCTACAAGACTGAAAATATCAATTTCCCCAATTGTTAAGTCAAGAATAGATCTCAATCTATTTTCATCTTCAAACGGTTCTCCGTCCTTTGTAAAAGGTGTAGTTCTAATATTTATTGAGTTGCTCTGAGCAAAAATTTCTCCTCCTAGTAGCATCATTATAAAAAGAACTCTTCCGCAATTTTTAGCAAGGTAGTATCGTGAAGACATTGGCATTTTTTTTAGAAGATAATTGATAATTATAAGTACAGGTTTCACCATTTTTTTTTATAAATTCTAAGGTTATATTTTTGTGTTTCGTTTTAAATCTAATATTCGTAGATGTAGAATTTCCTGAACGATGTAGTAAGTCTCCATTTAATTTAGTATCAGAAACAATAAATACGCCTTTATCTATATATAGTGACGCTAAATAGTTAACTTCAATTTTTCTATCTTTAACTTGTATATTTTTAATTTCCTTTTCTTCATTATGACTACTGCTATTAAACTCACTAATAGTAAGGTTAAAGTATTGATTGTATTTCTCAATAAGATTTAGTTGAATCTCTAATCGTAGAGAGTCTGATATTTTACCAACTTCCAGTTGTTTTTCAATAGCACAAAGTACGTTTATTATCGCGTTATGCTTTTGCATAAATTCAGTAGTATAGTCTTTCATTTCATATTCTGAAACATCAATTCTTTTAACAAAAAATGTGTCAGAAATACTTAATTTCCCATTTAGAGAAGCAAATTTATTTAGGTTACCATTTATTGTCGCATCAATTCTTGCTGTGTTTCCTGACTGTCGTTTTGAATTAATAGTTGATTTTTCTAAAAACTCAAAGCTACAATTAAACTCTTTTTCTTCTTTAGCTATAGACGAATCGTTTGAGCATGCATTACACATGCCTATCAATCCAAAAAATATTAATACTTTAAAAAATACTTGATATTTGCTCATGTTTCTATTTAAGTTATTATTGCATACGATTTTTTATTAAACAGCAAACATTTACTGATGTGTAATGATTTTGAGATATAGGGTTTTGCTTTTTTGTAACCTTAGTTTGTTTAATATTCAAGCCCCTAAGAAATCCGAGACCACCCCTTAATCTTAGCCTCCACCACAGCCATATGCGCCTTCAACCTTAAATGAATATCCTTCTCCAACTTAGGGTCTTCATCCAATATCTGCGTAGCAATCTTCCGAGCAGCAGTCAAAATCTGCCCGTCGCGCGCCAAGTCTGCAATCTTCAAATTTAAAACACCAGATTGCTGCGTTCCTTCGATATTTCCTGGACCACGCAAACGTAAATCCGCCTCCGAAATCACAAAACCGTCATTAGAACCGACCATAGTATTAATCCGTTCACGACCTTCTCTACTCAACTTAAAGCCAGTCATCAAAATACAAAAAGACTGCTCTGCACCACGCCCTACACGTCCCCGTAGCTGATGCAGTTGCGACAAACCAAAGCGCTGCGACTCCTCAATCACCATAACCGAAGCATTCGGGACATTCACCCCAACTTCAATCACCGTTGTCGCTATCATTATTTGCGTTTCGCCCTTGACGAAGCGCTGCATTTCAAACTCTTTATCATCGGCTTTCATGCGACCATGCACAATGCTAATATTGTACTCTGGCATCGGAAACTCACGACTCAATGCCTCATATCCTTGCTCCAAATTCTTCAAATCCAAAGTCTCACTTTCCTCAATCAAAGGATAAACGATATAGACTTGTCGACCTTTAGCAATTTCTTCTCGCATGAAACCAAAAACGCGCATCCGATGATTATCATTGCGATGTACCGTCGTCACAGGTTTACGTCCTGGCGGCAACTCATCAATGACCGATACATCCAAATCGCCATATAGAGTCATCGCCAGCGTCCGCGGTATCGGCGTGGCAGTCATGACTAAGACGTGTGGCGGATTGGGTTTATTTTTGCCCCAGAGTTTTGCCCGTTGTTTGACACCAAAGCGGTGTTGCTCATCGGTGATAGACAATCCTAAATTTTTAAAAATAACGGGGTCTTCGAAAATAGCGTGTGTGCCCACCAATATATCAATCTCGCCACTCGCCAAACGCTCTAAAAGTAATTTCCTTTTTTTGCCTTTGATGCTTCCTGTTAAGAATTCCACGACAATATCCAGCCCGTCCAAATCACGTCGTATGCCGTCAAAGTGCTGCTGTGCTAAAATCTGCGTCGGCGCGACCATGACGGCTTGAAAACCATTGTCTAAAGCCAACAACATACACATCAATCCAACCATGGTTTTACCCGCACCAACATCTCCTTGCAGCAGTCGATTCATGTGCACGCCCGAACCCAAATCACTGCGTATTTCTTTAATCACCCGTTTTTGTGCGCCTGTTAATTCAAAAGGAATTTTCTCTTTGAAGAAACGCATAAATTTCTCCCCAACATTCTCAAAAACAAAACCTTTAATCGCATTTTTACGGCGACGTTTCATTTGTAAAAGACGCAACTGTAAGAAGAACAATTCTTCAAATTTTAAGCGTCTTTTAGCTTGATGCAATTCTTGTTCACTCTTCGGGAAATGAATACCGCGCAATGCTTGCCAGCGCGGTACTAATTGCAATTGCTGCATCAAAAAATCAGGTAAGGTTTCTGGTAAATCTGCGACCGTCAGATTGGTGAAAACCGTCTCCACCATTTTGCGGCGGACTTTAGAATCTAGTTTTTTCTGATTTAATTTATCTGTGCTAGCGTATACTGGGGCAAAGGTTTCTGCCGCATTTGTATTTTCTGGTTTTACTTCTTCGACTTCTGGATGCGAGATATTTAGCTTTCCATTAAAGTCATTAACACGTCCATAAATCACATATTCTTTTCCAATTTCAAAAGCATTTTTGACATAGAATATACCTCGAAACCAGACCAATTCAATGGCGCCTGTATCATCTCTTAATTTACCGACTAGGCGTTGTTTTCTTCCTTCGCCGAGGGTTTCTATGCGGCGCATGACACCGCGTAGTTGTACGTCGCCGCTCTCGGATGTAAGGTCTTTTACTTTATGAAATTGCGTTTTGTCGATGTAGCGATAGGGGTATAGATGTATCAAGTCACCGAAGGTGAAGATGCCGAGTTCCTTTTTGAGGAGAGTAGCGCGGTTAGGTCCTACGCCTTTTAAGTATTCAATCGGGGATTTTAAATCCATTCTTTTTTGAGATGTTAGATGTTGGATACTAGACGTTAGACTTTTTAGGTGAAACGACTATGAAGTAAAGGTACAATTCTAAGTTAATTACCCAACAGAAAATGTTGTTTTATTGATATTTAAAACCAAAAATTGTTTGTAAAATAAGAGCACTGTCTTTTACGTTTAAATTTCCGCTACAAAATCAGCGCTTCCAATTTTGTTTTCTAACTTTGACGACTAAATTTTGCTGTATTGAAAAGAGCGTTTTGTGATAATATGCTTAAACCGTCTTTCAATTACAGCAACAAGTGATAAATAGTTGACGGTAAAAAAAAAGAAACTTCTTTTTTCCTTTGCGGTCTTGGTACAATTATTCTATGCCAAGCTGCGCTCGAAAAAAAAACTTTGCGCCTTCGCGCCTTTGCGTTCAATATTTTGTCAGTTATGTATCTCTAATTTCCAACTTATCTTATGGCAAACATCCTAATCATAGACGACGAAGACGATATCAGAAATCTTCTTTCACGCATTGTGCGCTTGGAAGGCTACACGGTATTTCAAGCAGAGACAGGCGCAAAAGGATTGAAGCTCATTAAAAAAGAGAAAATTCATGCGGTGATTTGCGATGTTAAATTGCCAGATGCGCATGGGGTAGATTTAGTGGAGCAATTGAAAGAAATACAACCTTTGTGTGAGGTGATTTTATTGACAGCTTTCGGTACGATAACGGACGGTGTGACGGCGATGAAACGTGGTGCATTTGACTATATCACGAAAGGAGATGATAATAATAAAATCATTCCATTGTTGAGTAAGGCAGTGGATAAAGCGATGTTGAAATTTCGGATTGCGGAATTAGAGGCGAAAGTAGGAGACAAGCATACTTTTGAGAATATAGTAGGGCAGTCGCCGCAAATGGAACAGGCAAAGAAGATTGCGAAGCGTGTCGCGAAGACAGATACGACAGTATTATTAGGTGGGCAGACAGGAACGGGTAAAGAGGTTTTCTCACAATCGATTCATTATGAAAGTGAGCGTAAAAGTGAGCGATTTGTAGCGATAAACTGTTCTGCTTTAGGAAAGGATATTTTGGAGAGTGAAATGTTTGGTCATAAAAAAGGTGCATTCACGGGAGCAGATAAAGATAAGAAAGGGCTTTTTGAAGAGGCAAATGGCGGAACTATCTTTTTAGACGAGATTGGAGAAATGGACTTGGTCTTACAAGCAAAACTTTTGCGGGTATTGGAAGACGGGACATTTATGAAAGTAGGGGACACGAAGGAAACGAAAGTGGATGTGCGCATTATCGCGGCGACAAATCGGGATTTGGAAAAAGAAAGTGAGGCAGGTAATTTTCGTTTAGATTTATATTATCGTCTGTCGGTTTTTAAAATTCAATTGCCGTCCTTGACAGAACGACAAAGTGATATTCCTTTGCTTGCAGAGCATTTTATTAATCTCAGTACGGGAAAAATGGGGCGAAAATCCATGACGATGGAGAATGATTTCAAAGCAGCTTTACTCAATCATGGCTGGAAAGGAAATATCCGTGAACTGCGTAATGTCATCGAACGGGCTGTCATTCTCGCAGACGACGATGTTTTAACAGTAGAAGCATTGCCTTTTGAATTTCAGATGCAAAATGAAGAAAATCAGGGCGAAAATTCATTGGCATTAACAACAATGGAAAATAAGCATATCCGTAAAGTACTTGCTTATACGGGAGGAAATAAAACCAAATCTGCGGAATTGTTGGGTATTGGATTGACGACTTTGTATCGAAAAATGGAAGAATACGGAATTGCGAAGTGAGTTTAGAATAATCTCTATTATGTTAATTGTGTTAATTATTAATGACTCGTACTGCATAATTAACTAATCAACATAATCAACCAATCAACCTTACAAAACGTTAGACCTACCAAAATACAAAACATGAAAAATCTCCTCTTCATAGCAATTATAGCAATCCTAAGTAGTTGTTCCGTCAAGCCCAAAGGCAGTTTCTCCGAGCAGTTGAGACCACTTGCCCCCGATTATTCTAAAACAGAAAACTGGGCGGCTCTTCCTACTAAAAATGATGCTGCGGACCTTTTGCCAACGAAAGATTTTAAAGATAATCAAGCAGACGCACCAATTGACGTTTTTTACTTATATCCAACAATTTATTCTGGAGCAAAAGGCGAAACGCAATGGAATGCGCCAATTGACAATGCCGAATTTAATGCAAAGGTAGACAGCGCAGCCATAAAGAATCACGCGGCTATTTTTAATGGAGTAGGGAAGGTTTACGCGCCACGTTACCGCCAAGCGCATCTTAATTCTTATGCTGCTTATGAAGAACCAAAACGTAATGCCAGTGCAAAAGCTGCATTTGAGTTAGCCTATGAAGATGTGAAAGCTTCTTTTCAATATTACTTGGACAATTACAATCAAGGTCGTCCATTTATCATCGCATCGCACAGTCAAGGGACGACACACGCTAAAGTACTGCTAAAAGAAATGATTGACGGAACGAAAGTGCAAAACCGTATGGTGGCAGCTTATCTAATTGGCATACCTGTAGAGAAAGATTATTTTAAGAAAATTCCATTGTGTGCGACGCCACAAATGACAGGATGTTTTTGTGCTTGGCGGACGTATAAGGAAGGTTCAACACCGAAAAATTATACACCCGATAATAATATCGCAGTTGTTAACCCAATTACGTGGACGACGGAAGAAACGCCTTCTCTTAAGTCAGAACACAAAGGAGCTATTTTTTATGACTTCAATAAAGTTTATTCACAAATTACGACAGCGCGCGTTTTCGACGGCTTTTTATATGTGAATAAGCCTAAGTTTCCGGGTAGCATTTTCTTAGTTACAAAAAACTATCATATTGCTGATTTGAATTTGTTTTGGTTGGATATACGGGAGAATGCGAAGTATCGGGAGGGATTGTTTTGGAAGTATTAGACTATTGGCAAGCTATATTAGGTACAAAACAAAAAAGGCGAAACACATAATGTGCTTCGCCTTTTTCATGTAGCTAAAGTCTTGCGACTCTTAGCTATTTCTCCAATTCAAAAGAGTAGTTCACTTCTTCTACGATTGGCATTTCATCACCTGGAGTCTCTTGGCGTAACAAGATATTCAAGTCAATAGTCTCACTTTCGTCTTTTTCAGAACTGTCAAAAGTGAAGTCAATTTGACCACCTTCACCTGGCTTGAAAGTCTTACCTTCTGGCCAAACGACAGTCGTACAAGAACACGCATCAACTAAGTCGATGTATAATTCTGTGTCCCCTTCATTAGTGAAGTAAAAAGTACCTGTACGCTTTTCTCCTTTCTTCACTTTACCCAACTCAATCATACGAGTTTTGAAAGTCATGATTGGCACACCGCTTAAATCTTTACGACCGTAAAGTGAAGACTTATTGCTCACTTTTACTTCAGGGTCGTGTTGTTCGATGATGTTAGCGCCTTTGTCTGGTGCTGATGTAGATTTCTCTTTTACTTTCTTATTGTCAAGTTCTAACAATTTAGTCTCTGTAATTGTGATACTTGTAGGACCAGAAAGAATTTTGAACTCTGTACGACGATTTAGCTGGTGAGCTAACTCTTGTATTTCTTTGCCTTGCATTGCATTGATATACTCTTCTGTCAATACAACACCTGATGGTAAGAATGTATTTGCGTTAGAGATTTTATCAGTAACTGTACGAGGTTGGCTTTCTCCGTATCCAACAGCTTGGATACGACGACGTGCAATACCTTTATTCATTAACCAGCGACGCGCACTATCAGCACGACGTTGTGATAATGTTTGATTGGCTGCATCTGTACCACGTGCATCTGTATGTGAACTCAATTCAATCACCATTGATGGATATTCATTCATCAAATTCAACAAGAAATTCAAATCTGGTTCTGCATCCGAGCGGATATCAGCTTTACCGAAATCATAAAGAACATTACCTAATTCGATAGGCTCTTCGCGCGTAATTGTAACCGTAGCAGGAGGAAGAGGGATAAACTTCAAGTTCACCATTTCAGCAAAAGTACGGCTGTCAATCATACCGACTGTATTGAACTCAACCTCATCTGATTCATAACCTGGAGCTTTTGCGATTATTTTGTAAGCTTTATCTAAATCCAAGTCAAACTTGAATTCGTTACCGTCCGCATTAGATTGTGTTTGAGTAACACCTTCTTTGTTGTCTGTCATTTCAATTAGCTGTAAAGAAACACCTGTCAGTGGTTGTTTGCTTTCCACATCAAAAGAAGTAACAATCAAATCAGCCAAGATTTTCTTCAAGTTGACATAGTAGATATCATCACAACAAGTTTTACTCTTCAATGAGCGCGTACCGTCACGGTTAGAAGTCAAAGTACCTTGGTAACCTTCTGCATCTAAAGTGAAGTATTTTTCATCTAAAGGTGTGTTGTAGCCCATTCCCATGTTTTCAGGAGAAGACCAACGTGCACCATCCCATACTGTAGTAAAGATGTCAAAACCACCCATAGTTGGGTGACCGTTAGAAGAGAAGTATAAATTACCGTCGCGGTAGTAAGGCGTCGCCTCGTCACCAGCAGTATTTACTTTAGGACCTAAATTTACAGGGTCACCGTAAACTTCGCCGCTTTTGCGAGTAGCGTAGTAAAGGTCATCTCCACCTTCACCACCTTCCATATCTGAAACGAAGAAAAGAACTTCGCTACCAAACAATTCACCAACAACACCGTGCTTTGCTTTGTATTCGCCATTCACGCCAACCAATTCTTTCACTGGTCCCCAGCCGTCGCTTGTTTTATTAGATACGTAGATTTTACTTTCTGTAACATCTACACCGTCTAGTAACATGCGAGACAAAATCATACGTTCGCCGTCAGCAGTTACATTCACATTACTTGTATGGTAACCAGCACGGTTGATGATTTCATCCAATTCAGTTGGTTCTTCCCAACCTTTCTCACCACGAGTCGAAGACATCACGATAGCATCAGTACGCTCTGCTTTTCCGTCTAAAACAATCAGTTCACTCGTATTAAATCCTGTATAGTACATTGTATTACCACCGTCTGCAAGAGTCGGAGAATACTCAGAAGTCTTCGTATTTACTTTTTTACCTGCATTGGTAATCGTTAGATTTTCAACTGGCTGAGCTAATTTTGCGAACTCTGCACCTTGAATCTCAGTTTTCGCTAATTCTTTCAAAGTTTCATCAGCACCTTTTTCGATGTACTTTTGAAAAGTCTCAATAGACTCATCGTACATGCTCATCATTTTTTGAGCACGACCATAAGGGAACAAATATTCAGTATAATTACCTTTATCGTCCTTTTCGTCCTTTCTTATTGCGCGCTTATAGTAGCTTACTGCTTTTTTATAATCACGTAACTTGTAAGACAAATCACCAATCTTAATCGCTAAGTCGTAATCTTTACGCTCTTCATAAGCCTTGATGTAGTTTTCAAGGGCGTTATAATATTGGTTAAGTTCTAACTGTTCGTCAGCCGTACGAACATAAGTAGAATAGCTCGCTTTCATCATAGGTTGCGCTTGCAAGCCTAAAGAAGCAGTGAGAGCTAAAGCAAAAATCAGAATAAACTGTTTCATATATCGAAATTATTAATTCTTTATAAAGTCCTACGGTCTAGTACCACAAGGTTTTTAAAGAAAAAGAGAATTTATTTATAACGGGGAATTAATTTCAAATGTATCATTATCAACGCCTAAGCCCCATTTTTATTCACTTTGTCTCTCGTTTTATAGAGATTTTAACAAAGGTGAAAATTAGATGCGAAACTGTTAAAGTCTAACATCTAATGTCTAATATCCTAAGGTGATTAGAACTGAGGACAGAAGATAACCTTAGGTACATCCACTTTCTTGAAGATAACACCTACGTAACTAACGCCTAATTCCCAGCCGCCACGATTGTTAAGCGCTTTACCTAAAGAACCCATACGCACATCATAAGAACCTGCTACACGTATTTGACCGAAGTTAATACCGATTAATGGTTGTATATCTCTACCTAGACGGTGTCCAAGACCAACACGCAAATCAATTTCTTTTTCTTTGTTAAACAAGTATTCTCCCCATACTTGTACTGCTGCTTGGTTTTGATTGCCAATAGTCGATACAAAAAGAGTAGGGTTTAATGTCCATTTCTTGTTTAATTGCCTTCTCAAGCCTGCGTGAATGTTAACACGTAGTGGTAATCTGAATTCGATGCTATCAGACTCAGGTTGATTTAAACTCTGATTTGGACGTGTGATATTCAAAGCAGCAAGACCGATATGGAAGTGCGTCTTCTTATCAATGTTTGTACGGAATTTAACACCCGCATTGATAATTAAGCCATCTGCACCTGGAGCATCATCTCCCGCTTGTCCAAATTCACTTAATGCATTATCATCTAAAGGATTAGCTGACATCGTGATGCTTTCTTCTGTACTAGCTAGACCATTAAAGCCATAGCTTCTACTTCTCATACCTCCCTGTACACCGACAGTAAAGTAAGTGTTTTTCTTACTACTGATAACATAGTTAAAAGAAGCGGCTAACATGAATAAAGAAGTCTCTTGACCAAGAGAACCTGATTTATCATTTTGGAGATTTAATCCTGCGCCAATCCAGTGTCCTTTTTTACCAATAACAAATGGCAAAGGAGCATCAATAGCAATATTGTATGTCTCCAGGTCTTGAGTATTGAGCGTACCGCCCTCTACTCCTGAACCTAGCACAGAAAACTGGTCACGATAAACACCGCCGAGGCGATAAGAGCCTAAGAAATTTCCTGCGTTTGCAGGGTTGATGCTCAAAGGTGTATAATCATACAACGTGTTATGCAAATCTTGCGCAGAGAGCGAAAGACTACCGAAAACTAAGCAAATAGTTGTTAAAAGTCCGGCTAACTTCATAGGGTAATATTTTTAGTATTTCTGAAATCTTTGGAATGAATAGGCTCTTTGATGAAAAGAGGCTTACGCATTTTTGAGAATCAAGTTCAGTTTATAGTTTATAGGAATGAGTAAATGATAATTTATTACATTTGACAGGATTTAATTTCCCTCCCGATTGCTTCGGGACAAGCTATTTCTCTTTTGAAATCAATCAAAGTATTAACAATTATCTTTCTTTCAAAAGAAAACTGAGAAACTTAACTCTCTGTCAAATATTTATAACTCATCACTTACTCATTCCTGAAAAATCCTCACGAAGCCGAAAGATAGTAAATGTTTTTAATTGGTAAGAATTAATCAGGTGTAGTCTTTTGATTTTAACGTGATTCGCCGTCTATTTGACGTTGAAAACGGTTGAAGTACGGTTGATGGTTGACGGTTGACGGTTGACGGGCGCGAGAATTGGTGCTTTTTGGTATTGTAAGGAATAAGAAGAATTGACGATTATCAAATTTTGCTTGAGAGGTGAGCTTATGAAAAAAGAGGCTGCATTTAGAAAATGCAGCCTCTCTCGAGGTCTAAATCATATAAGACCGATAATTATTGTCAACTAATTTAATCCCTCTTTCTTGCAGCGATTGTATTTACTTCAATCATATCGTCCATGATGTTTAATACCTCTTCGAGATAGACATCTTTTTTGATATTCTTAACGAAGTCATCATTTCTTGCAGCTTTACTTTCATCTGCTTCGAATGCTGGCAAGTCAACTTTTAAGTTTTCTACCGACATGTTTACTTCTTCTTCAAACATATCTTTGAAACTTTCCGCAACGAGTTCTAAAGCTTCCTCTTCTGCATTATAGGCTACCAAGTCTAATGGGTAAGCTGTATCATCGCGTTGTGTTTTTAAGCGTTGTGCGTTTTCGTCAATTTTAGAAAAAACAGCATTGCTTTTAACACGAGCGGCGCTTTGTGCTTGCAGTTTGCCTAAACTCTTTGATACATCATAAACGTTTTGCTGCGTTTCAACAGGAGCGATTTCTGTCCATTTCAATGGATATTCGTTTTCTTTTTCACCTGTTTCGATATATGTATAATTATCTGGCAAAATGATGTCTGGAGTCACACCTTTCAACTGTGTAGAACCACCATTGACACGGTAAAATTTCTGAGTTGTCAATTTTACTTGACCCAAAGGCTTCACTTGACTGTTGCCACTGATAGCACGGTCAAGGTCAAAGAAACGTTGCACTGTACCTTTTCCGAAAGTAGGAGAACCTACGATAACTGCGCGGTCATAATCTTGTAATGCTGCTGCTAAAATTTCAGAAGCAGAGGCAGAGAAATTATTTACCATGATGATAAGGTGTCCGTCCCACAAGACAGAAGAATCCGTATCTTCCAAAACTTCTGGTTTGCGGTCACGAGATTTAACCTGAACCATTGGTCCGTCTTCGACGAACAAACCACTCATTTTTACTACATCACGCAAAGAACCACCACCATTATTACGCAAGTCAATAACGATACCTTCTACATTTTGTGCTTTCAATTTTTCAACTTCGTCCGCCACATCTTTTGCACAACGACGTCCATTTCTATCTTGAAAATCTGCATAAAAGCTCGGCAAACGAATATATCCAACTTGTTCGCCTTCATCCGTTTTCATCATTAATGACTTTGCAAAACCTTCTGAAGTAATCACGACATCACGTTCGATAGTAATTTTTTGAGAAGAACCATTTACTTTCTTAACCGTCAAGATTACCTTCGTTCCCTTTTTACCACGAATAAGTTGTACCACTTCATTGATAGTCATACCATTGATATCAACAGCATCTTCACCTTCTTGTGCGACAGCTGTGATAAGGTCATTTTCTTCTAGTTCGCCTTGTTTCCAAGCTGGTCCACCCACTACGATACTCGTAATTTTCGTGTACTCATCTTCGCTTTGTAGACGTGCGCCGATACCTTCCAACTTACCACTCATACGAATGTCAAAGTTTTCTTTGTCAATTGGTTCGTAGTAACTTGTGTGTGGGTCATAAACTGCTGTGATAGCATTTAAGTAAGTACTCAAGTGGTCATGACGCTTCATTTTCATCAAACGGTCATACCATTTGTCGAAGTATTTCAAAGACTCTTCCTTCGCCTCGGTCATAAGTTCTGCATCAGACTTACTTTTGTAAGCTTGGTCTTCCTCAGACATTTCTTTGCCTTCTTCTGCTTCGTCCGCTTTATATTCTACTGCTTTTTTGCGTTTTTTAGTTAACTCTGTATAACGCGTCAAAGTCTCATATTTTGACCAATCTGCCCAGTAAGCTTCTAATTCTTTATCATTTTTAGCCCAACCACGCTTTTCGCCGTCCAATTCGATAGAACCAGCCTTATCAAAATTGAAATCTTTTTTAAGCGCACTTCTATAATAGCCCTGCGTCTTAGTCAAGCCTTCTTTAAACAACTTTAACGATGTGTCGAAAAACTCATAAGCACCGTTATTTGCTTGATTGTCTATTTCTAATTGATATTTTTCTAATTGACTAACGTCTTTTTCCGTCAACCAACGGCGACCACCGTCTAAGCGGTCCATATAAATATCATACGTTTTAGCAGAAAACTCATCGTCAATCTGTACTGGTTGGAAGTGTAATGTATTCAAGCTATTAATAATAGTTTGAATTAAAACTGCTTCTTTTTCTTCGTTATTTACTGGAGGATAAAAGGCGCAAAAAGCCAATAAAGCCACTGCTGCTGATAAGAAATACGCGCTTTTGAATTTCATATAATTGTTTTTAGATTTTAGGAAAGATACGAAAATCTTTCACTTGCCTTTTACTTGTTTGTAAACTATAATTTTTGGGTATCTCCCTGTCTCGGAATAAATAACGCAAAAAAGTATGATAAATATACTTATTTACTCATAAAAAGTTGGGCGAACACCGTGCCGGCTGTCTCATTTAACATTGTTTAACGTTTGGGCTCGCTTTAAACTCTTGATTCTCGTTTTTACGAGGCAACCTTTTTGAATGAAATTTAAACGGCTTTAAACTTGTTCTTTTGTCCCGTTTTTTCGTTGAAAAGCTTCACCGTAGCAAGGCTACCGATACTTGGCACACAGTATATCTGTGTTTTTCGCCTCAAATCAGAACAAAATAGCGGCGTTTAAATTTAGTTCAACCTCATTCATAAAGTCTATTATCAAACTCATGACTTTAGTACCAGGTTTGATAGTTTGCAACTCTCCCTTGTCGCAGTGCTTACATTTATTTTATTAGAAATTATTCTAATAGGTTGTACTTTTGTGCATTGTTCTGGTAAGTCTATTTCTAATACAAGAAAATAGAGAACCCGATTAATTTTAAAACCAAAATCAATGAAAAGGATTTTACTTGCTGTTACACTTTGTTTTTTAGGTCTTGTGTCTATGAATGCACAAGATTCTAAGTTTCCGTCTATGGACAAAAGTCCAATGGATGCCGTACACTATCCGCGCACCGCAGCTTTCAATAATTATATGGAAGATGACGAAAAGGTAGATAGAAAAATTAAAGTTTTATATGGTCGTCCAGTGATGAAAGGACGCAAAATTTTCGGAGAATTAGTTCCTTATGGCAAAGAATGGAGATTAGGCGCGAACGAAGCAACAGAAGTTACTTTTTTCGATGCAGTAGAAATTGGAGGAACGTTCGTCGACCGTGGTAACTACACCATGTTTGCAGATGTTAACGAGAAAGAATGGACAATTAAGATTTCTTCTCAAAGACACCTTGGAGGTAACAAAGACAGAGATATGTCAAAAGACGTAGCATCTATGACTATTCCCGTTAAAACTGTGGCAAAAAGCAGAGAGTCTTTTACTATTGGTTTCCAAAAAATCAACGAAGGATTGGTTCATATGATTTTTGCTTGGGACAAGGTTGAAGCGGCATTGCCAATCAACTTGAATCCTGCATTTATGTCAGGAGAGGATGCAAGTCCAATGGACTTGGCACAATATCCAAGAATGTCTCGTTTACAAAATTACTTGAAACCAGAAGAAGTTGAAGC
>CALDUB010000252.1 GCA_937923465.1 uncultured Saprospiraceae bacterium | reverse complement strand
GAATCTGAGTAGAGAAGTTTTGTTTTCAATTTGGGCTCTGAAAACCGCGTATAGCCTAGCTAAATAAGGATTTTCAAAGTGCAAATTGGGAGCAAAAAATCCTGTTCAGATTCTGAATCTATTTTTTTCGCGTTCCTTAGTTTACAGTGTACTTAGTAAGTGTGAACAGAATAGATGAGTCAAGTTGTGCAGTATTTTTTAGCTAATTTCCTCTACTGCTTCTTTCTCAAAGTCGAAACTGAGTACGGGTATTTGGGCAAAATTCACCAAAGCCTCCACTGTACTACCCATAAATATCCTTTTCACAGGATGACGCTCATGATTAGAAATAGCGACCATGTCTGCATAATTTTTTTCAATGTATCTAAGGACACCACCCGAAGAGGAGAAATCTCTCTGCACATGCGTTTCGCAAGATAGGGGAGAGGCTATCGCGACAAATTTGTCCATAATCTCGTGCGCTAGCGTATAGGTCATATCCCAAAAATCACTGTCTTTGATATACAGCAAGTGTAAGGTAGGATTGAAAGGAAGAATGAATTCAACAAATCTACTAAATACCTCTTGTTCACTCTCATTAAAATTTGATGCGAAAATCACGTTTTTTAAAGAGTCAGAAAAACCTTTCTTTATTACTAAAACAGGAACGTGTACCGCACGAACTGTCTTCTGTGCATTAGTACCCATGAAACGAGTTTTAAAACCCTTGACGCCATGAGAACCCAAAACGATTAAATCTACTTTTTCAGTCTCTACAAATTTGCTCAACTCTTCAGAAACAGACCCTCGACGGATAACTTTACGTACTATAATATCGGCAGGGAAGGTATATTTCGTCAGTAACAGGTCTGCATTTTGACGAGAATTGTAGGTTTCTTCAATAAATTCTTCATCATCTTCAATGTTTGTTTTTTGAGGTAATTCAAGACAGTGAAAAAGAATAATACCTGCACCAAATCTTCCCGCTAACTTAGTAGCAGCCTCAACGGCGCGGTCAGAATAGTCAGAGAAATCGGTAGGGACAATTATAGTTTTCATATTATTTTGTTGAACTACTTTGAGCGTTTTATACTCAAATTGTAGATTTAAAAATTGGTAAAGTAAGAAGCTATTTGAGTTTTAAGTGACCTTAAGTTAGATTGCTTTTCGCATATTAAGATGAAGCAGCAGCTTCTCCAGCGGCCCGTTGATGCTCAGATAGAGTCCAGTGGTCTGTTGCCGTCGTTTGATACCAAACCTCTCCAGACTTATGGAATACTTGAACGTAAAGCCCATATTTTGTCAAAAATGCCTCTTCCAAATGACTCACTTTTTGATTGCCATTGATGCTTATATCTCCAGCTGTATGGCAAGAGCGAGCTTGGTAGATTGTTAGATTCTCATCTAAAGTATCCGCCTTAGGAGAGCCTTGACCTTTAATGTGAGGTTTATTGTAAAATTCTATTTTGAGTAAAGGAAACTTATCATTAAATTCCTTTTTAATCTCTTTTAATGTTCTACCGTCTTCTATATACATAATGAGTGAATTTTTTAATTACTTGATGCTCAAAGCTAAGTAGAAGTTCATCTGCTAACATTGAGTTTTGTCAATAGTAGACGGTGATTTTTATTGAATTTCAACCTTATGAGTATCTTTCTCATTGCCTGGTGAAAAGCTCAAGTGTATTACGTCATTTTCATAAGTTGCATCAATGTGCTCATGCTGTACAAAGTCTGCTAATTTGAATAGGCGTTCTATACTATCTGTATCAATTTCTTCGATTATTTGAGCAGAACGAAGTCCGCGACTTATCCGTTTCTTGTTTGCATTGATGCGCAAAATCCCCTTAGTGACAAAAATTTCAATTTCTTCTTTCTTGTACCCAACAGCTGGAATATCAAGTGTAAAATATTCATCACTTTTGGCCGCTTGGAAAAAAGCGGTAGGACGAGATAATTTAATATCTCTGCGATGAGGTATAGGCATGATATCGTCTGCAGTACCTAGGGGATAAGGATTGTGTCCTGGTTGTATTTTATTGTTTGAAGTCATTTGTTTTGATTTTGTAGTTTATTGATTTTGGTTCTCTGACAAATCCTGTGCAAACTCCTTAATTACCATCACTGGAATTTTACGAATCTCTTTAACTACAGCCGCCGTCGTACTACCAAAAAGCAGCATAGAAAAAGCACTGTTACCTTTAGCTCCCATAACCACAAAGTCAAATTCCTTACGCTCTGCGTATTTTACGATAGCTTCAGCCGGCGTATCTTCACCACGACTGACGACTTTAATTTTTAAATGCTTTAGTTCTTTGGGCAAGTTCTTTTTAATGAGAATTTTTAAAAAATCACGGCGACTGTCCTCTCGTAGTTTTTGCATTGTGCCACCACGGTTTTGTAAACCAATACCTGCTCCATCTTCGTTACCAGTCACGTTTAGGACAGTAATTTTTGCAGGATTTTTTAATTGCTTATTGAATGCTACAGCTGATTTTAGTGCTTCGATAGAAGGGTCAGAAAAATCAACAGGAACGAGAATTTTACGAATTTTAGGTTGAGAACCTTCTGGTACAGAAAGCAAGGTAGTCTTGGCTTCGCAGACTATTCTTTCGGCAGATAGAGCGTGCAAAATCGTATTGTTCTTTTGTCCAAAAAATAATAGTTGAGGTTTTTCTTCTGCTGTTGTTTTTAATACTTCTTCTTCAATATTTCCAAACTTCACGAGATAACGCTCTGCTTGTCCACAGCGATTAGAGATATAATCTTCTATGCTCTCTTCTAATTGTTCTTCGTAATCTTCCTGTGCTCGATAATCCGTAACAGCTTGTGCTGTTTCTGCTTCTAATGCAGGTGTAGATTTAGGTAGCACATGTAATGCAGTAATTTCATTAAAGTCGAATTGACGATTTAAAAATTCCACATATTCCAACAAACAGTCGTCCTGTCTGTGTAAACCTAATGCTATAATTATCTTGTCTGTATTAAAATTTTTCATACTTATGTTTTTTTATATTACAAATGTAAGGGGCACATCAGGTGGATTAATTGATGTTCCTTTCCCAAAAAGGATGATTTTTGTCAGTATGTAGATGGGGGCTGATTTTAATGATTCAAGTAAACATTTCAATTTTACCAGAAAAACAAATACTTTTGGCGAGCAGGAAAACTTAATACCGTGTAACAAAAGTTTAACAAACTTCTGTTACACGGTACTTAAAAAGATAAAGTGAAAAAAGAAAAATTCGATTTTGACTCAGTGTTATACTCTAATATATTTGAAAATGCTACCATTGGCGTGGTCGTCGTTAATCAGGAAGGGTTAATTAGGCAGGTTAATCCCTTTGCGGAGCAATTATTTGGTTATGAGCCGCAAGAGCTAGAAGGAGAAAGGCTTCACATTTTAATTCCTGAGAAATCAAAACCTATTCATCATAAGTTACGTACGAGCTATTTTGATAATCCTGTTCCCCGCCCGATGGGAGTAGGAAGAGAGTTGAGTGGTCAGAAAAAAGACGGAACGACTTTCCCTTTAGAAATAAGTTTAAGTTCTGCTATTGTAAAAGGGGAGCGTTTTGCTATTGCTTTTGTTAGTAATGTAAAGGAAAGAGTGGAAGCAATCCGAAAAATGGCGGAGAGTGAAAAACATTTATCGACAATTATTGATGCAGTAGTCGATGGTATTATTACTATAAATAGAGAAGGCATTGTACAAACAATTAATCCCGCAATTGAAAAATTATTCGGATATTCTGAAGAAGAAATAATAGGAAAAAGTATAGAAATATTGATGCCTGAACCTTATCACTCGGAGCATGAAGGATATTTAAATAATTATCATACTTCACATAAGAAAAAGATAATTGGTATTGGTAGAGAAGTATATGGATGTAAAAAAGGCGGTACTGTATTTCCTCTTTATTTGGGGGTTAGTGAAGCTATGGCAGATAATAAGCCTATTTACATTGGTGTAATACATGATTTAACTGACCGTAAAAAAGCAGAGAAGGCAGCAATAGAAAAACAAGAATATCTACAAAACTACGCAGAGTCTTTACAGAAAGAAGTCGAAATAAGGACCTCTGAACTAAGAGAGAGTGAAGAAAAGCTTAAATTTTCGCTAGGTAAAGAACGAGAATTGGGAGAGTTGAAATCCCGATTTGTATCTATGGCTTCACATGAGTTTAGAACGCCTCTGAGTACCGTTTTGTCTTCGACGGAACTGCTCGAAATGTATGCAGAGGTAGGAAAATATGATAAATTACAAAAGCATTTTACCCTCATTAAAAACTCAGTTGCCAATCTTAATAATATTCTCAATGACTTTTTATCGTTAGAAAAGGTGGAAGCTGGTTTGGTTACGCTCAATTTGCAGTCTACAGACCTTAATACGTTGACTAGCGAAGTTAAGGAAGAAATAAAGCTACTTCTTAAGTCAGGACAGCGTATAGTTCTCAAAAAAGAAGGAGATATGACGGCATTTATTGATGCCTTTTTGGTACGTAATATTCTGCTCAACATACTCTCTAACGCGATTAAATATTCACCAGAAGACAAAGACATTCACTGGACAATTGAGAATAATACAGACCATATACTAATCTCTGTCAAAGACGAAGGAATAGGTATTCCTGAAAAAGAACAACAAAACATGTTTACTCGGTTTTATCGGGCTTCTAATGCTTCTGCGATAAAAGGAACAGGTTTGGGTTTAACTATTATCAAACGTCACTTGGACTTGATGCAAGGTGATATTTTTTTTGAGAGTAAGGAAGGAGAGGGGACAACTTTTAGAGTGAGCATACCTCTAAAAAATAAGTAGATACAAAACTTATTATCAATCAAATTTATTCCGACTCACCGCACATCACCCGCTTTTCCAAAGCTATATTCTGGAATTTTTAAAAGCTGTAAAGCAAAATAAATCATAGAGAATACCATAGCGATAACTCCAACAACTATCAATATTGGATAGTATGCATTTGCTCCTTTCATCAAAATACCTAGAGGTGTCAAGAGACCAAACAGAGCTACTGCGGATATAAATCTTTTTGCTTTTTCTTTAAAAGGAAAGCGAACAAGAATTAGACCTATAATGATATTCAAGACTGGAAACATAAAACCAATCATGAGTGCAACTTGAGAAGATTTACTGTCTTGATATCCTTGAATATAGAGGTTGTCATGGATGGATACATCATAGAAATAAATGAGCATTAGACCTGCCATCATGTAAAAAGAAAGGGCTAATAAGCCTACGACAATGTTGTGTTTTCCTGTCATGATTGATGTTATTTAAAGAGTAATAAAATGATAATACAAATGTAACTTGTCCGTTTGCTATATAGAATAGAAAAAATCACCTAATAGGGATGACTTTCTTCAATCTTAAGAGCATTTACTATTCTTATATTTGAATACTTAAATTCAAACAGTTTCTTAGAACGATTTCCTTTTATGAAAACCAAAAATAGCGTTATGAAAAAGATAGTTAGATACTTTATATTACTAGTAGTTATCGTACTTGCCTATACTTCTTTTACCTCAAGAGATTTGTTGCTGAATACTGGATTCAGTAAACTCAATAAAAGTAGTATGATAGATATCGTTACACCTCTTCAAGCGTTTACAGACTGTTTTAAAAAAGGTGACCCGTATGCCTTGTCTCCATTTTTTGCAGAGAATGTTTTATTCATGACAGATGAGGGAGAGGAGATATTCTTGGGAAAAGAAACAGAAAAAGCCTTGGTTTTATTCTTTGCTAACCATCCGCCAAAATATTTTTTAATTAGACATAACAGTATGTCAAAAGGCGGAAAATCACTTTTATTAGTCGGAAAATATGAGAGTCAAAACAAAGATAAATTCAGAATAACAGCTTCTATCATTGAAAATGAGATTGACATGTTGGAATTGTGTATGGAGAGTGAAGAAATTTTTTAAGAAATAACTTTTTTATAGTACAATATTACTACACTGTAACAGAAGTTT
>CALDUB010000251.1 GCA_937923465.1 uncultured Saprospiraceae bacterium | reverse complement strand
AAGTATTTGGAACACTTATTACGGCATTGACGGTTACTATGATGATTATAGCTACGATGACCGCGAAGACCCTTGTAAAGGTGGTTATTACAATGATGACAACTTTGCACGACGCAATATTTTAGCCTCTGACTTAGGTATTATCGCCAAAGAAGGTAATGATAAAACTGTCTTTGCGGCAGTCAGCAATTTGAAGTCTACTGACCCAATTTCAGGTGCGACGCTTGAGTTTTACGATTATCAACAGCAATTAATCAAGTCTGTCAAAACGGACTCTGAAGGAATGAATTTCACAGAATTAGAGCGCTCTGCTGCCTTTATCGTTGCTTCGCATAATGGACAAAAGGGCTACCTGAAAATGTTAGACGGGAATTCTCTTTCGCTCTCTCGTTTTGATGTTAGCGGTGCAGTCACTCAGAAAGGATTGAAAGGATACATCTATGGCGAACGCGGTGTTTGGCGTCCAGGTGATAGCTTGTTTTTAAATTTCATTTTAGAAGATAAAGCTAAAAATCTGCCTACTGGTCACCCAATCAATTTCAAACTATACGACCCACTCGGTCAGGTGCGCGAAAAACGTACTATTCATGAAAATGTAAATGGTATTTATGCCTTACATTCTATGACAAAAAGTGATGCGCCGACAGGAAACTGGCGTGCTGAGGTAAAAGCTGGCGGTGCGACTTTTACAAAAACACTAAAAATAGAAACAGTCAAACCAAATCGTCTCAAAGCAGAATTAGACTTTGGAAATGACATTCTGACACCAGCAGACATGCCTGCAAAAGTGCAAGTGGCAGCCAAATGGTTACATGGCGCTCCTGCTAAAAATTCGAATGTAAAAATTGAGATGCAAGTCAAACAAGCATCTATGAGTTTTCCAAAATTCTCACAATTTAGATTTACAGACCCCGCTCGCAAATTTTCTAATGCAAACCAAGACGTCACAACCGTTTTTGACGGACAAACAGATGCCAATGGTAATGCAGAATTTTCACTAGATATCTATAAAGGAGACAATGCGCCAGGTAAGTTACGCGCAGATTTTAAAACCCGCGTTTTTGAAAAAGGCGGCGACTTTAGTACCATTAATTCTTCTGTCAGTTACAACCCCTACTCTGCCTATACAGGAGTTTTGATTCCTAAAAATAGTTGGGGTTCGAAACGTATTGCAGTTGACAAGCCTGGCAAGTTAGAATTTGCAGTTGTGGACACAGAAGGTAAGCCAGTTGCAGGTAAGAAAATGAAAGTAGGTATCTATCGCGCGGAGTGGCGCTGGTGGTGGGAAAGTGGCGGAGACAACATTGGTTCTTATGCTTCTAAAAATCACTACAATGCACTCATCAAAGCAGACGTGACAAGTGATAGAAACGGTGCCGCAAGCTACTCTTTTACACCCAAAGAATGGGGACGTTATTTAATTCGCGTTTGTGATGAAGACGGCGGACATTGTTCGGGTGATTTTGTGTACTCTGGCTACCCTTGGTATGGCGATGATGAAGACGGCGGCAACCGCGAAGGCGCAACAATGCTTGCTTTTGCAGCGAGTAAAGAGAAATATAATGTAGGCGAAACGGTAGAAATAAACGTACCAGCCAACGATATCGGACGTGTATTAATCACGCTAGAAACAGGAACAAAAGTCTTAAAATCATTTTGGAGAGAAGCGAGTAAAGGAGATAATACTTTCTCTTTTACTGCAAGTCCAGAAATGTCGCCGACGGTTTATGCACACGTGTCTCTCATTCAACCACATGCGCAAACGGTGAATGATTTGCCGATAAGAATGTATGGTGTCATCCCTGTAGGAATCGAAGACCCTGCAACAAAATTAGACCCTGAAATCGCCATGAAGGAAGAATTGAAACCAGAGGAAACCTTCTCCGTTTCAGTCAGTGAAAAGAACGGAAAAGCAATGTCTTATACCCTAGCAGTTGTGGATGACGGCTTGTTAGATTTAACAAATTTTAGAACTCCAAGTCCGCATGGTTCTTTCTATGCACGAGAAGCTTTGGGTGTTCAGACTTATGATATTTATGACCAAGTCTTAGGAGCATATGGGGGTGATTTGAGCCGCGTATTGAGTATCGGTGGTGATGTAGGTGTGGAAGGTGACGGCGAGAAAAATAAGCAAGCCAATCGCTTCAAACCTGTCGTGCGTCATATTGGTCCCTTCTATTTGGCGAAAGGAAAAACGGTTAAACATGAATTGACCATGCCTAATTATGTGGGCTCTGTCCGCGTCATGGTGGTTGCGGCTAATGAGAGTACTGCTGCTTATGGAAAAGCAGAAAAAACGGTCCCTGTCCGCAAGCCATTAATGGTCTTGGCAACTTTGCCGCGTGTTTTGGGTCCTGGAGAAACTTTGCGTTTGCCGATTTCGGTTTTTGCAATGGATAAAAAGGTAAAAAATGCTTCTATCACTGTTAGTGAAACAAGTGGAATGGTCGGTATTAGCGATGACGGCAAACAATCCATGTCCTTCGCTCAGATAGGCGAACAAATGGCTTATTTCGATTTAAAAGTGGCAGAAACGACAGGTATCGCGCGTTTTAAAATCAATGCACAAGGTGCTGGCGAGTCTGCTAGTCAAGAGATTGAAATTGAGATTAGAAATCCAAATCCATTTGTAACTAATGTCGAAAACTCCATTCTTAAAGCGGGCGAAAGTTGGGATATTAACGCACAACTTGTTGGTGTAGCAGGTACCAATGAAGGTATTTTAGAAATTTCTAATTTGCCTCCGATTGACTTGGGTCGTCGTTTGAAATATTTGTTGGGTTATCCTTATGGATGTTTGGAGCAGACGACTTCAAAGGCTTTTCCGCAGTTGTATGTCAACCGCCTTTTGGAATTAAATGACCAACAGAAAAAATCTGTTCCTCAGAACGTACAAGCCGCGATAGATAAACTGTCCAATTTCCGTATCAGCAGCGGTAATTTCACTTATTGGCCTGGTGGTTCAAGTGTGAATAATTGGGCAAATAATTACGCTGGACATTTCATTTTAGAAGCAGAAAAGCTAGGTTATACTATTCCTGCGGGGATGAAATCAGGTTGGGTAAAAGCACAGATTAAAACCGCTAATTTGTATGACACGAGCCAAGAAGCATCAAAATTATACTATCACGGCGCACAATTTACGCAGGCGTATCGCTTGTACACGCTCGCTCTAGCAAATGAACCTGCGACAGGTGCCATGAATCGTCTACGGGAAAGCAAAAACTTACAGGCAATGCCGCGTTGGTATTTAGCTGGGGCATATGCGCTTTCTGGAAAACCTGAAGTTGCGAAGCAATTAATCAAAAGCCTAAATTCTAATGTCGAAGACTATAGAGAATTAGGTAATACTTTTGGTTCTCGTTTGCGTGATAAAGCGATTATTTTAGAGGTTTTGACTTTGCTTGATGAAACAGACCGCGCAACAGAGTTAGTGAAAGACCTCTCTGACCAACTCAGCAACGGCTCTTGGTGTAGTACGCAAGAAACGGCTTATGCTTTATTGGCTATCGGTAAATTTGTGGGGGAAGCGGATATCAGTTCTGAATTCAAATTTGCGTATCAAATCGGCGGAAGTCCAAGTGTAAATGCTGCCAGCAGCAATCCTCTTGTCAATATCCCTGTTGATATGTCAACGAATACGGCGCAGTCTGTTCAAGTGACCAATACATCAAAATCTGTGCTTTATGCGCGTCTTATTACAACTGGTCAACCCGCGACAGGTGACCAAACGGCGGCAGCAAACAAGTTAGCTTTGTCTGTAAAATACACGGATAATAAAGGCAAAAGTATTGACCCAACATCTATTCCTCAGGGAACAGATTTCATTGCAGAAGTGACGGTAACGCATCCTGGGAATACCTACAAACGTCGTTATGACGAAATGGCTTTGGACCAGATTTTCCCGTCAGGCTGGGAGATTTTGAATACAAGAATGGATAATTTAGAGCAGGATGATAAAGGTATCAGTCGCCCTGATTATCAAGATGTTAGAGATGATAGAGTCTACTCTTTCTTTGACATCAGATATGGTAAATCTCAAACTTATCGAGTGCGCTTGAATGCGGCTTATCAAGGGAGATATTACCTACCGACGGTTTCTTGTGAAGCAATGTATGATGCGAGTGTGAATGCGCGTCAGCCGGGTATGTGGGTAGAGGTGACGGGTACGGAGGAAGGGTAAATAGTTAATGTGCTATAAAGTACTAAGAGCGACTTTCTATTTTCGCCATACTTTTTTCTTAGATAAAAAAGTATCAAAAAATCAAGTCTTTATTCATTTCTTAACGCTACACTACAGGCAAAAAATAACGGTTATTGAGTAATAATTAAAATGACAATTAGAATTAAAACAGCTTTTGAGTAAGCAAGTCTTAATTTTAATTGTCATTTTTTTTTTCTATAAAACTAAAGAACCAACTACTGCTTTCAATCAGTCGTTACTACTGGTATCGGTCACTTTAATTAAATCAAAGATTCGAATTAGAGAATTTATTAAACCTACTACTAAAATCAGTGCCCGATACCTTGTCTATGACTTAAACAGGTATCAGGCACTAACTTTTGTTTGTCCTTACGCTAAATCTGAATTGTGTCACTCTTTTTTAAATAAAGTGACCGATACTACATTAGATTTACAAAACTAAAGAACCAACTACTGCTTTCAATTCCTCATACTCAAAGGTCTGTTGATAATAAAATTTAATTTCTTTGGCGTTGTCTACGAGATAAAGAGCAGGTAATTCAGTATCCCAATCGACACCTGATGCGCCAATTTGAGCCCCTGGACTTGCCTTTTCTAGTTGATAAATATCCCCTATCAAACCTTCTTGCCTGATAAAAATATTTACATCTTTGCGGCGGTTACTTTCATCCATATTAATGTGAATCAAACGTACTTTATCCTCTCCTAATTCCGTTTGTATTTTCTCCAAATGCGCGTTATTTTCGCGGCAAGGAATACAATCGACTCGCCAAAAGTTAAAAATATGTAGCTTTCCTCCTGCAAATTCAAGACGATTGGCTAAGTCACTATAGGTCAAAGATTTAACGCTACGTCCTTTGGCGGATGCGATTAAATCTCGGTCTTCTTTTGACATTTGGGTGGGGCTAATGTTCTCTCGACTGTCTACCGTATGCGGAAGTGCGCCTGCATGTTCATTTTCAAATGAATTTCCACAAGAGTAAAAAGAGAGTAAAAAGAGAAAATATAGATACTTTTTCATAACTGTCAAAGTTGTAGCGCGTTGTAGAGTTGTAGAGTTTTAAAGTTGGAACGTTTCATTACGGGTCTAACTTTACCTGTCTGAAACTGTATACTATTTTAGACTTTGGACAGGAGATATTAGACGTTAGACTCAAACGTATTCAAAATAATAGTAATCGTTTTGCATTAATAGTCAAGAACTCAAATAGATGACCTTTACCACATTTTTGCTATTTTGTCTAATATCTAACATCTTTCGTCCAAATACTATTACAAGCTTGTATCTTTAAAACACATTATAGAAACATGAAATACGAAACAAAAAAGATACCGAAAGACTGGACATGGATAATATTGGCAGTTATTACTGTTTTATTGCGTGTCATTTTGCCTGCACAGGTGATTGAAACGATTTATTCTCGTGGTATATTTCAAGTTATTAGACTTGTAATTGACAATACGGTGGGGCTTCTCCCCTTTCCTACGGTCTATTTATTTGTGGTAGGATTACTATTTTTATTGATTAGAGCTATTCGGAATGGGGTAAAATTTGAAGGTAATTTTAAACAAAGAATGGGTCAGTTTGGTTGGTCCTTTTTAAGATTTTCGAGTATTGTTGTTTTCTTATTTTTGTTTATGTGGGGTTTTAATTATGGACGTGTTCCGATTGAAGAACAGCTAT
>CALDUB010000250.1 GCA_937923465.1 uncultured Saprospiraceae bacterium | reverse complement strand
AAACCCAGCATATACATAAGCTTTTTCTAAGTATCTCAAGTGCAATTCATACTGAAGAGCAGCTTCATATACTTTATCTTCAAAGTCAATCCCCGTCAAAGGAAAAGCAAATTCCGTCCGACAAATACGCGGTACTGTTCTCCTCCTAAAATGCTTTTCTAACTCAATAAAATAATTCTTTTCTACTCTAAAGTCTGCATCTAAATTAACAATAATGCCTCGTTTAGATTTCGCCTTCTCTAATCGAAAAACCGCCTCATCCATACCAATCTTCAAAGCCACATTTCGCGAAGCAAAGAACTTGGGCAATTCATCCTGAAATAAAACATGGAACTTCAGTAAAGGCTTAAAATTTGCCTTAGACCAATCCATAGCTTGCAAATAAGTCGCTCGATTGCGTTCCAATATCTTCTCCGAAACATGCACCCCATTATTCACAATAATCAAAACTTCGACCGCACATTTTGGTAAATCACATTTCTGTAAATTCATCAAAGTACGCAACAAAAAAGGCTCATCATAGACAGGTATGACGACCACCAAGCCCAGAGTATTCGCGACACGTTGGCGAATCTGAGGACGGTAAAGCGTTTTTTGTTGGATGTAGTTGTTGATAGTTGTTGTGTTATTGGTTATTATGTTATTGTTGGGCAGCAAAGGTATCATAAAATGTGGGCTTTTTGATTAGCTAAGATACCGATAAATGTTACTCCTTTAAGACTGGCGATTAGTTAAGGCAGGCAGCTAATCAAAGAAAATCTCAAACAACCCAGTAACCAACAACACAATAACCAACTACCACCTTTCTTCTTTAAACTGATTCTAAATAAATACTATAGGCGACGTATATTTAAACCAAACTTGTCAAACAACTCTTTTATAAATACATTTGCTAAAATTGTTAAGAAACGGTGGAAATTGCTTTATTTGCAGGAAATTTTCATCGGAAACTGCAAAACTGTTACGAAAAATCTATGTTTCATAGGTAAACAGTTAAACTTTAAGCAAACGAAAAGTTCTTTAGGAATCATAAAATACAAGAAAACATTAGATTTTTAAAGAGCCGACAAAAAAACGTATATGAATTGGTTTACTAAATTTCTGACATCCTCAATTGGCCAAAAGTTGGTAATGAGTTTGACAGGATTATTTTTAATCTCCTTTTTGGTTGTACACTTAGCTGGAAATCTCCAACTAATGGCAGATGACGGAGGTGTGGCATTCAACACTTACGCGAAGTTCATGACGGGAAATCCTGTCATTAAAACAATCTCTTACGGCTTGTACGCGATGATTTTATTGCATGCTTTCCAAGGATTGGCATTATGGTTTAAGAATCGTAAAGCACGTGGAAGTGAAAAATATGCAGTCAAAGTGACACGCGGTGCAGACGGCGTTGCGACTTCGGCAGCCAAGCAAATGGCAGTTTTAGGAACTTTGATTTTGGCATTTTTGCTTATCCACATGGGAGATTTTTGGTGGGCAATGAAAACAGAAGCCGTACCAATGGCAGATTGTGGTGGTGAACCTTGTCAAGATTTATACACAAAAGTGTATGCTTCTTTTAAACAATGGTGGGTCGTTGCTGCTTACATAGTAGGTATGATTGCATTGGCATTTCACTTGCGTCACGGATTTTGGTCTGCATTTCAAACATTAGGTTGGAATCACCCAAAATATACGCCAGCTATCAACGGCGCGGCATGGGTTATTGCACTCGTATTGCCAGTAGCTTACGCTGCAATTCCACTTTATATGTACTTCGCACTTCCTGAAATGACTACTGTCCCTGAGATGGGCGGGATTTTTGGAAGTTAATTAGAATTACGATTTAAGAATTCAGAATTACGAAACGTGATTTGAAATTCAGATTTAGAAATTTTCTGCACAATATATTTTGTGTTTAAAAATAGGTAGTAAGTACTGTTGGTTGGAGACTTCCAACTTCCAACTGACAACTACCAAACTAAAAAAAAGAAAGTTATGGCTTTTAAAAGTAATGTCCCAGACGGGTCACTTTCAGATAAATGGAAAAACTACCGTGGCAAGATGAACCTTGTTGCGCCAAATAATAAGCGTCGTATCGAAGTTATCGTTGTCGGAACGGGACTTGCGGGCGCATCAGCAGCAGCTACTTTAGGAGAATTAGGATACCAAGTGAAAGCCTTCACTTTTCATGATTCTCCGCGTCGTGCGCACTCCATTGCAGCACAAGGTGGTATCAATGCCGCAAAGAACTATCAAAATGACGGGGACTCTGTGTACCGTCTTTTCTATGATACAATCAAAGGTGGTGATTACCGTAGTCGCGAAGCAAACGTACACCGTTTGGCTGAGGCAAGTACAGAAATCATTGACCAAGCCGTTGCGCAAGGTGTGCCATTGGCACGTGAGTACGGTGGACTTTTAGCTAACCGTTCTTTCGGTGGAGTACAGGTGTCGCGTACATTTTATGCACGTGGTCAGACGGGACAGCAGTTGTTATTAGGTGCTTACCAAGCATTGAGTCGTCAGATTTCATTGGGTAATGTAACTATGTACAACCGTCACGAGATGTTGGATGTAGTGAAGCAAGACGGTAAAGCACGTGGTATTATTGCACGTAATTTATTGACAGGAGAATTGGAGCGTCATGCTGCACACTCGGTTGTATTGTGTACAGGTGGATACGGAAACGTTTTCTACTTATCGACAAATGCAATGATGTGTAACGTCACGGCTGCATGGAGAAGTGTGAAGAAAGGTGCTTACATGGCAAACCCGTGTTACACGCAAATTCACCCGACTTGTATTCCCGTAAGTGGTGAGTACCAATCTAAGTTGACTTTGATGTCTGAGTCCTTACGTAATGACGGACGGGTTTGGGTACCAAAAAGCATCGACGATGCAAAAGCTATTCAGCAGAAAAAGAAAAAAGGAATTGACATTGCCGAAGGCGATAGAGATTACTACTTAGAGCGTCGTTACCCTGCATTTGGTAACTTAGTACCGCGTGATGTGGCGTCTCGTGCCGCTAAGGTAGCTTGTGATGAAGGAAAAGGTGTTTCTCCAACAGGATTAGCAGTATTCTTGGATTTCGCGTCAGCTATTGAGCGTTATGGTAAGTCGAAAGCGCACTCTATGAACTTGTATGATGCAAGTCCTGCCAAGATTAAGGAGCTAGGAACGGCAGTTATCGAAGAAAAATATGGTAACCTTTTCGAAATGTACGAAAAGATTACGGGTGAAGACCCATACAAGAACCCAATGAAGATTTACCCAGCGGTACACTACACAATGGGTGGATTGTGGGTTGATTATCACTTGCAGACGAGTGTTCCTGGTTTGTTCTGTTGTGGAGAAGCGAACTTCTCTGACCACGGCGCTAACCGTTTAGGAGCATCGGCATTAATGCAAGGTTTGGCAGACGGTTACTTCGTGTTGCCTTATACAATTGGTACTTTCTTGTCAGGCGAAATTCGTACTCCGAAAATTGACCCGAACGCAAAAGAGTTTATGACTGCTGAAGCGGAAGTAAAAGGACGTTTGGACAAAATCATTGGCGTACAAGGAAAGCAATCAGTAGAAAGTTTCCACCGTCGTTTGGGTAAAATTATGTGGGAATACTGCGGTATGGCACGTAATGCAGAAGGTTTGGCGAAAGGTCGTAAACAAATCCAAGAACTACGCGAGGAGTTTTACAAAGACGTATTTGTACCAGGTGATGCCAATGAATACAACCCAGAATTAGAAAAAGCACTACGTGTAGCTGACTTTTTAGAAATGGGTGAGTTAATGATGGTAGATGCCAATGACCGCGAAGAAAGTTGTGGTGGTCACTTCCGTGAAGAGTACCAAACCGAAGAAGGAGAAGCATTGCGTCGTGATGACGAATATGCTTATGTTTCTGCTTGGGAATGGACAGATACTAAAGACGAACCGACCTTGCACAAGGAAGAGTTGGTCTTTGAGAATGTGGAGTTGAAGACGCGGAGTTATAAGTAACGGTTGACGGTTGACGGTTGACGGTTGACGGGGCGAAACTTGCTCCTTTTGACTGCTAAGCGTCCTGGGGTCAATCATTTTAATTAAAAAATAAGTTGATAGTTGGCAGTTCAAAGTCTTTACAGACCGACAACTGTCAACTGACAACCGACAACTATAGCAAAATGAAACTAACGTTAAAAATCTGGAGACAAAAAAATGCGAAAAGCGCAGGAAAATTTGAGTCTCATCAAGTAGTGGCAGAGGAGCACATGAGCTTCTTGGAAATGTTAGATGTTTTAAACGAACAACTCATTTCAGAACGTAAAGAACCAGTTGCTTTTGAGCACGATTGCCGTGAGGGAATCTGTGGTACTTGTAGCATGGTTATCAATGGTCATCCACACGGATTGATGCAAGGTACGACGACATGTCAGTTGCACATGCGTCACTTTAAGGACGGCGAAACTATTGCGATTGAGCCATTCCGCGCGCAGTCATTTCCTTTAATTAAGGATTTGGTAGTGGACCGTTCGGCATTTGACCGTATCATCCAAGCGGGTGGTTACATTTCTGTCAATACAGGTCAAGCACCTGACGGAAATGCCATTCCAATCGAGAAAGACCAAGCATTAGACGCATTTAACGCAGCAGCCTGTATTGGCTGTGGTGCATGTGTGGCGGCTTGTCCAAACTCATCTGCGATGTTGTTTACTTCTGCTAAAGTTTCGCACTTGGCTCAAACTCCACAAGGGGAGATTGAAGCGCAACGTCGTGTCTTGGGTATGGTGAATCAAATGGATGAAGAAGGTTTTGGTCGTTGTTCGAATGTGACGGCTTGTGAAGCGGAATGTCCGAAAGAGATTTCTGTGACGAATATTGCGCGTATGAATCGTGAGTATCTATCGGCTTCTTTGACGAGTGATGTGATGAAGTAAAATGGGTTTTTGACCTGTTTTTGAGTTGAAAGGCGATAATCTTAGTGGGTTATCGCCTTTTGGTTTTATATCGTTTGATAAGCCCTCGACCCTTGAAGGCAGGGTTGATTGGTTATAGGAATATCAGTTTTCTTGATGTTTACAAGTCGCTCCTTGTAGGGTTTCCCGCCTAAAGACGGGACGGAAGAGAGGTGAAATAATGAAAATTCGTTCTTTTTGCCCCTTACATCCCCTTAAGGGGAAACCCTACCGGGTATTATTCGAGCGTCTCTGAAACGAAAATTTAGAACTAATCCCCCTGCCCTGAAGGAGAGAATATCCATCTGTAATACAACGATTTTAAATAATTAAATTTCGATTTTAAATTTTAAAAAGAGATATGTTCCCCTTCAGGGGTTAGGGGCTTATGAAACGAATTTCTATTCAAAATACGATATCCACTAATCATATTATTCACTCTAAAATTGTTCTATAAATGAAAAAATAATACTCTCAAAAAACGAAGGCGATAATCAATTAAGATTATCGCCTTCGTTCGTCTCTGGCAGGTTGCAAACCTGCTAAACGGTCGGGTTGCAAACCCGAGCTACATTACGAGCCTGCGCGTTTTGCGGCATCTTCGATACCTGTTTTGCGTTTTCTTGATTTCACATTTTGATTACCAAAATCATACGAAATACTAATCGCCCCACGACGACTATCAAAACGTCCACCACCTTCTGAATACAAACCATTGAATTCACTAAATCCGTCCCAGCCACTTTCGTAGAAAACATCATTGACACTCAAACGCACATTCATTTTATCTTGTAAGAATTTACGTTGCAAACCAAAGTTCAAACTCCAGCTACTTTCGTATTCAAATACACCGCCCCAAACACCAGGACCATTATAGTAACCAGAGATTTCGCCTTTGATACCTAAGGGCAATTCTATTGTATTTTGTGCATAAATATTATAAGTAAAGGCTTGGACATCAACAATGCCGTTTTCGCCGTAATCCGCTTGATTATTGATGTGAGAGGCACTTAAATTTAAGTACAAACTCCATTTTTTCGCCAGCTGCAAAGGCGCGGAGATATTACCACTGATGACCGTCTGTTCTGCTAAGTTATCCCATTTTATTGTGCCCGCTGCTGGATTTCCTTCTTTGGGTTCTAATAGGCGTGTGATTTGGTCAGTGGTTTTACTGTATCCTATTTTGAAATTATACATGTATTTTAATGTATAACCCAATTCAATATTATTTACAATTTCTGGGTTAAGTCTTGGATTTCCAGACTCAAAAGACAACTCACTTAATCGAGTTTCAAAAGGATTAAGTACATTATAATCAGGACGATTGATACGACGACCTACATTCAAATTGAACGCATTCATCTGATTAGGCTGCCATGAAAGTCCTGCACTTGGGAACAAACTGCTGTAATTTAACAAAACAGGGTCTTCATTCAAATCTTCATCAAAAGCTTCTAAAGTACCCGTCGCGTCAGTTGTCTCAGAACGCAAACCTGCTGACATACTCCACTTGTCATTCAACTTTCTATTGTAATTCAGATAAGCGGCGTAAACAGCTTCGTCATAATTGAAGATATTACTGGATTGGTTGTTTTGTACCAAGACACCACCAATTTCATCAGAGAAAATGAAGGTATTATCAGAAATGACACGGCTGTATTTTGTACCAATACCAAATTTGCCACCAGCCAAATTAGTTTCATAATCAACAGTACCTGTGTAAATGTCAATCTCTGTGTCCGTATTTACATTATTGGCAACTTGTGAGAGTATTTCCGTCTTTCCTGCATTGAAATATTGATTGGGAATGTAGCGATTGTTGTCATTTTTAAAAGTACCATAATCTAAATCAATGTTCAATGATTTATTGCTTTTGCCGTCGTCAAACCGATAGTTGACATTGTATGAAATACGGTCATTATTCATCACACCTTTCGTATCTGCAATTAAGATACTGTCTATATCATCTCGCGTCGCCAAGGGACTGATTGCAATTTCGTTGAAGCCCAAATTTTCATTGTCAGCTTGAGCACCGTTAATCAAGAAACCAATGGTATTTTTATCATTCAAAAAGAAATCAGACCCTAATCTGAAATTCAAATTTTCTGAATTATTCTGATTGTTATTGATTTCATTTAAAAACAAGTTGTTCTGCTGACTTTTAAAAGTCAAATCGTGGAAACGTTGTGTATCTCCATAGCCTGCCGTCGCGAAAGTATTCATTTTGCTATTGCGATAATTACCAGAAAAATTTAAGTTTCCTTGGTACAAGCGTCCTTTGCTGTAAGTTCCTCGTATTGAGCCATTTGCACCCAATGATTTATCTCTTTTCAAGCGAATATCAATGATACCTGCGTTTCCTTGCGCTTCGTATTTCGCGCCTGGATTGGTGATGATTTCGATTTTATCAATCTGGTCAGCAGGTAAATTTCTCATGTAAGCATTCAAGTCGTCGCCCGATAAAGGTAGACGTTTACCGTCCACGTAGACGAGTACGCCTGCGCGCCCGAGTACGCTGATATTTTCGTTATTATCAACAGTAACGCCAGGTGCTTTTCGCAATAGCTCAATTGCATCGCTGCCCGTGCTATTGATAGTTCCGTCTACATTGAAAACCGTTCTGTCGGCTTTTACTTCAACCATGACGCGGTCAGCTTTTACTGTTGCCGTTTCTAATTCAATGGCTGAGGTTGGGAATGTCAAAACGCCTAAATCAAGCGTTTCGCCGTCTTTTACAATAACTTCTGCTTGGTTTAAGTCGGCTAAACCTACATAAGATGCTTTCAAAAAATAATCGCCTGTAGGGATGTTATTGAAAGTGAAATTTCCCGTTGCATCGCTGACTTCTACCTTTGCCATAGTGCTATCTGCGGCGTTGTGTAGAGCGATATTTGCGAAGAGGACGGCTTCTTGTTTATCGTCTTGTAAGCTACCTTTTATAGTGCCCGATTGGGCAAAAGTGAGCAGACTTAGGAAAACGAAGACTATTGAAATTGTAGATTTGAGCATAAAATGTTTTTTAGTTTAACAATGAGGTTTTTTGTATAAAATAAAGAACAGGGTAGATTTTAATTAGTTGCTTTGACTGGGACGAAAGTAGGGGCTTACGTGATGAACGGATTAGCAGTTTCGTGAGATGAGTTTTATTCTTAGTTTTGTGATATTGTTAACCAAAGCAAAATCAATGAAAAACCTATTCTTTTTACTATTACTCGGTAGTTTTTTTACAAGTTGTTCCAATGAAGAAAACCCTGCCTTACAAGAGGAAATCACTCATTTAAAAAATCAAATTACAGAAATGAAAAGTTCCGACAAAAGTCCAGAAGCAAGATTTGTTCATGTCGTTTACTTTTGGTTGAAAAAGGATATGACAGAGGAGCAAACCGCAAAATTTTACGAAGGCGTAAAGACCTTGGGCGAGATTAAGGATGTCATTAACTTTCGCTTAGGAAAAGCAGCCGGAACGCCACGAGAGGTTGTCGATAATACTTACGATGCGATGATTATCGTTGAATGTGCAGATGCAGAAGGGCACGAAGCTTATCAAGTTGATGTGATTCATGATAAATTTAGAGAAGATTGTGGGGCGTTTTTTGAGAAAATACAGATTTATGATAGTTTGGTGGAGTAGGGGGAAATCAAGTTCAAATTCAAGAAAATTTTTCTTGAATTTGAACTTTGTTCTCTAATAATCTATCGTTTTAGCAATTCGAAAATATCATTATTGCGTTGTAAAAGGTAATGTCCTTCTCCAATTTTTTGTGTATTCACTAGAGTTCCAACTTCAAAATCTCTCATAATTTCAGAGTCTGTCAAGGTGAAATCATCAACTGAACCTATAGCAAAAGTAGATTTTTCAACGTAATCAGAATCACAAATACCTTTATTTAAAAGCATCAACAGTCCGTTTTCTGTAGAGAAATCAATAACTTTAGCTTCTTCGTCAAATATTTTGACCCAATTCTCGCCGCCGTCTGTTGTTTTGAAAGTATCATCGTAGCTGGCGACTATGATATTATTTTCATCTGCCACATTGATTTGTTCAGTTCCTTCTACCGAGACCGTTTTTATGATTGTGCCTTCCAAATCAAGAAGCTGTAGTTTACCGCTTTCTTTAAAATAGATGCGGTCATTTACGATAGTGAGTTGTGTTAGATAAGGACTGCCACTCGTTGTATAAATTTCACTCCATGAAAGTCCATTATCCGTAGATTTTACGATACCTGGAATGCCTTCATAAACATTAAAGAGCGCGTATAAATTACCGTTTGTATCTTGTTTTAATTCATTAAAAGAAGTTGAAAATTCAGAAAATTCTAAATTTTCCCAAGTCGCACCACCGTCCGTTGTTTTCAAAACATACGCACTATTTCTATCTCCTAAATGCGTGATATATCCATTATTTTCATTTGAAAAAAGCATACTTGTTACGACGGCATCAAAAGGAACGGGGCTCGAAGTCCAATCTGACCCACCATTTGACGTCTTAAAAAGCTGAAAAATATTCTCATTATCACCACTGTAGTAGTACACTAATGTTAATGCGTATCCAGTTAGACTATCAATCATTTGAAAATGCTCTATATCTTCTTCCGCATTTGCAAAGTTTCCAATTTTACTGATAGTATACCCAGTGGGTGCTATTGCAGTATCAGTAGGATAAGTACAGTCATTATGTGTTGATTCGCAAGAAATACAACAAAGGAGTAAGAGAATAAGAAAGTTTAAAAATTTCATTTTGAGGTATTTTGTTACACTGTATTGAGTACAGAACAAAAATCCAATTTCATAAGAAGCTGTTTGAATTCAAGTATTTAGAGATACCAATTTACTACTTTCTGATTTTGTCCTGTACTATTATAATAGGCTAAAAGTAGTGTGAAATGTAGCAAAATTAAACTCTGATTTAGATTCGGTGAATGTTAGTTTAAATTCTGTTATTTATACTTTACATACAATTTTTAATCTTTTGTATAAAATATTGCTTTATTGATTGTCATCTAAAATTGGAATTACGCCCTCTTCCCCCAATACCGCATCAACCCCGCCACACTCATCCAAGCCGGATTTGCCTTATCATACTTCGCCACCAAATCATCTGCCACACCCGCATCCCGCAATTGCTGCTCCGCATAAGCAGCAAAAATCGGCGTCAATTCCCTCGGGTCAGTCCCTTTATCAAAATAAGGTTTAATAAAATTAGCCCAATCCCAGAGTATCGTCCGCAATTCTTCCAAATGCTTTTCAATCTCCGTTATTTTTCCAAAATGCGTCAAATACATCGCTTTCACGCCACTATTTAAAATCAAATCAATACTTGCTTCCCAATCCTCGATGTTAATATCTGGCGGCGGACAAGGCGGTACAACAGGTCCTTTCTCAATCGTGCAACCTGCCACATCTCCCGCAATCAAATCATCGCCAATCCGCCAAGCAATATGATGTACCGCATGACCTGGCGTGTGCAGAGACTGAATTTCTGTATCCCCAATTTTTATGATTTCCTCGTGTTCTGTAGCATGTAGCAAATCTTCAGGAATAGCCTCCATTTTGCCCCATAAGTATTCCATTTTATCGCCATAAATTCGAGCTGCCGAAGCATACAAACGACTTGGGTCATGCATATGCTTGTAACCACGTGGATGCACATATACCTTCGTTCCATTCTTAGCCAAAGCCCAAGCTGCACCCGCATGGTCAAAATGGATGTGCGTCAAAAAAAGATGTTTAATATCTGATACTTTATAGCCATAACGCGCCAACTCTTCTTCCAAAACTGGAAAGACAGAATGTGGACCAGACTCAAAAAGGATAGGACCTTCAGAGGTTTCGATAAGATAGGCAGCGATAGTCTCTGTTGAGTTGAGAAAACGAAGGTCGAGTGTGTGAATCATTTCTGTTGGTTGATTATGTTGATTAGTTGATTGTGTTTACTGGTTGACTCTTGAAGAGTAATTAGCATAATTAACTATTCAACCAATAACCTATGTCTTCCGTCCACAATAACGTTATTTTCACGGAAATAAACAATTTATAAAAATTCATATATTAAAAATAAAAATAGCAGCATGGGTTAAAGAAAATTTATACCTTTGGGGCAACAAGTAACGAAAAAAGCTAATGCGAGAAAATGATTTTGCATTCAACAAAACATGAAGCAGAAACATTCGTAAGCAAGTAAGTAATTTACAAGAAGTCTTGAAAAGATATATTTTGTATAGAATTAAAGCATTCAAAATTCAAAATATTCAGCTCTCAAGAGATTATCGAATCACATTTTACATTGACAAAGATGAAGACTAAAGTTGTACTCTGGGGCGAAAACGCCAAAAATGAAAAAGTTTTAATTGCATTAGAACTACGTGCAGATGCTAATATGGTAGACGTTTATACCATTCCTGAAGCAGCGGTAAATGAGGAATTTAACCGCAAGATGATGGACGAGTGGCGTAATGACAAACCTGTAGATTTTCCAAACGAAACGGAAAAAGCAGAACGTCCCTTGACGATTACAGATGGTATTTTACCAGATGAATTGAAAGTGGAACGTACAGATGTTATCAATCGTGCACAGACGGAATGGCATTTTATGGTTTTGTCTAACAAACTAAGTCAAGCTTATGCAAACGAGTTAGAAGACTTAAAAGAAATGGTAGGCAAAGCGGATAATTTCCAGCAGGAAACTTGGGATAGATTGAAAGAGTTTTGGGGGAAAGTCCAAGGTCAAGTGCAAGAGCGTAACCTTTTTAGAGGACATGCGGATGAATTGAGAGATGAGACAAACAAGCTTTTTGAAGCGATGAAAGGCATGCGTAAAAAACTCGATGAAGAGTTTCGTGGCAAGTCGACAGAAGCAATGGGCAGTTTCATGGGAATGATTGACCAAGTGGAGGCAAAGGCAAAAGAAGGTGGACGTCTACGTCCTTTGTTTGATGAATTAGTAGAGCTACAACGCAAATATCGTGAGTCTAAAAATATGACGCGTGACCATAGAAATAAGGTTTGGGCGAAGTTAGATGGCGCATTTAAAGAGATTAAAGGAAAACTTTTTGGTGACCGCGATAATAGTAATAATAAAAATCAAGGAGATTCTCCTGTTGCTCGTACAAAGCGTCGTTATGACGGTTTGATGAATGCCATTGACAAAATGCAGCGTTCCATGCGTCGTGATGAGGATGATTTAGAATTTCAAAATCGTCGTATTCAGAACAGCGACGGACAATTGGAAACTCAAATACGCCAAGCAAAACTCAAAATGATTGAGGAACGCTTTAACTCTAAAGCAGAGAAATTGGCGGATATGAATAAAACCAAACTCGAACTCGAACAACGTATCGAGAAAGAGATGGCGCGCGAGGAAAAACGCAAAGAACAAGCTGCTAAAGATGCAGAACGCAAAGCGCGTGAAGCAGAAGCAAAAGCTAAAATTGCGTCTGAAATGAAAGCTCAGCAAGAAGCAATCGATGTCGATGAGGACAAATTGAAAGCTGCTGCTGCTGCAATTTCTGCTACTAAAAAAACTGCAACAACGAAAGCTACTCCTGCTGCAGCAACACCTGCAAAAGAAGAAGGTGTTACTGCATTAATTGACAATGCTGTTGTAACTGCTGCTGCTGGGATTCCTGCTGAAAAAGTAGCGCCAGTTGCTGTTGCTGCTACACCTGCTCCTGCAAAAGACGAGGGCTTAACTGCGTTAATTGATAATGCTGTTATAACTGCTGTTGCTGGTATTCCTTCGGAAGAGCTTGTAGTTAAAACTGCAGCCGATGAAGAGGAATCTACAGGTATTTTAGAAGAAATGGGTACAATGCTAAGCGAAGCAGCTGAAGATGCTGTTGATACAGCGAAAGCAATTGCTTCAGTTGTTTCTACAAAGGTGAGCGAAGCCGTAGAGGAGTTGAGAAGCTATGATGGAGAAGAAGAGGAAGAAGAATAATAATTCTAACTTTTCTTTTCGATAAAGAATAAATGCGTTGAGTGGCTTATGCTACTCAGCGCATTTTTTTTGATAAAAAAAATAAG
>CALDUB010000249.1 GCA_937923465.1 uncultured Saprospiraceae bacterium | reverse complement strand
AAGTTTCTTTAAATTTAAGAAGTATTCCAAGGTGGCTTTAGCCTCTTGTTTACTTGATGCAAGGGGCTAAAGCCGCCTTGGAATAATTACAACTTACTTTTGTTACAGTGTACTTAGGAATCTATTTATCTCGCATTTCTTAAATAACTCGTCATGAATTAATTTTTAGAAAGAGTGGCAACACCATTCTTAGGAGCAATGCCATTCTTTTTGTCTGTCTTAGACATCGATGTAATACTCTTTAAAGGATATACATCGTCTATATTTCTACCGCCAACTACTCCAAAATCAAGTGTTGTAATTGGGAATGGTATTGTAATTTCGTTGCTGTCAAATGCCTTTTTAATAGCTATTATAGCTTCACTTTTCAAGTCCATAAAACTCGCATGGGAAGAAAAATGATACCAAAATCTCAATTGAAAATTTATTGAGCTATCACCAAATTCTGTAAAAAAGAGCTCAAGAGGCATATTTTTATCATACTTCACTTTTTCATTGGTTCTAATTGCATTAAGAGCAATCTCACGTGCTGACTCTAAATCATCTCCATAGGCTACACCACATTCAATATCTACACGTCTTTTATCAGAATGAGTATAATTAACCAATGGATTCTGTAAAACATCCTTATTTGGTATAATCACCTCTTGACCGTCCGGAGTAGTTAAAATAGTTGAACGCAAGTTTATTTTTCCGATAGTACCAAAGTAATCGTTTGTTTTAACCAAATCTCCAACACTATAATAATCTCGCATTGACATCACTATACCTGCAAAGACGTTCACTATCGGTTCCTGTAATGCCAAACCAACTGCCAATCCTGCTATACCTGCAGTCCCTAATATTGATGTCAGTGCTGTATCCAATTTTAAGATACTCAACACAACTAACAACATCGCAATCAAAAATGCAGCGGTAATTATACTAGAAGCAAATCCTGTTACGGTCTTATTGTCTACAAATTTACCTAGACCTTTTTGTACATATTTACGGACATATTGTGCCGCGAATATACCTAGAGACATGACGATAACTGCTAAAACGATATTGGGTAGATTAATTACAAAATCATTTAACCAGCCTCCTAGTTTTTCTTTTAAATTATTAAATGCTTCATTAAATACTTCTATCATGAGTGTTCCTTTTTATTTACAATTAGTGATTAGGGGGTTATAGTTTGGTTTCGCAGGTATAACGGGAGTCCTCGTTGAGATGTTCGATGGATGTGTGAAATTGGTTTTCTGCTCTCACTGTTTTGACTATGACTAAATTAGAGGCTTGTATTTTTTCCTAAATATCAGAAATTTACTGAAATATCAGAAACGACATTTTTGTTTTTTAGTTGTAATGTGCTGATATTCAATTGATTATAAAGTTGGCATGTCGATTGGATATACCTAATTGTAACTGACAAGATTTAATCTATTATTTTCTGAAAAAATCGACTTTCTAATTTCTAAATTTCTTATTCATGACTATCACAGAATTCAATTCTAACTATAAAAGCATCGAAAATTTATTAACTGGTTTTGCGATGAAACTTACAAAAAATCGCAATAGAGCAGATGATTTAATGCAAGAAACCGTAATGCGTGCATATAAAAACCGTGACCGTTTTCGTGACGGAACAAACTTTAAGGCATGGGTTACGACTATTATGCGCAACTCATTTATTAATGATTATAGAAAGCAAAAAACGCGTAATAGAGTTGAACAACCTGTTGAAGACGTAATTAATTTAGCAAGTAGCGCTATTAGAAAAGAAGAGGCTTCTTCTAATATTATGATGGGTGAATTGAATAATATTGTTAGTTCTTTATCGGATACATATCGTATTCCTTTTACGATGTTTTATAGAGGATATGCTTATTTAGAAATTGCAGAGGAAATGAAGTTACCAATTGGTACAGTGAAGAGTCGTATTTTCTTTGCCCGCAAACAATTGAAGGAAAAAGTAGAATCTAGATATGGTAATAATGTTTTAGAAGCGATTTAGACAAGACCCAAAGCCCCCTTAACCAAACTCTAATTTCGACTGTTAAAAACACATATTTTATTTGACCTTATAAAAACCAATAACCAAACCTCAGAAGACCAATTAAGACTCCCCGACTTTATTTATATCACCTGACTTTAATCCAAAGCCTCTTGCGTTTGCAGGAGGCTTTTTTTATCGTTACTAAATAAGAGCTTGTCTAAATTTTACCTAATTGTGTCTGGTTACTTAACTAGATAATCGGACTTTTCTATTCCTAGCTTTTTGATACGTGAATACAAAGTTTTGTCATTCAAACCTAATATAAGAGCTGCACCATCTTTACCCGATATTCTCCCATTGCAACGTCTGATAGCATCAATGATATGTGTGCGCTGTAGCTCATCTAAAGTTTGGAATTTACCGCCGCGCTTCTTTTTCTTCATGATTCCTGACTTGAGGACAGCATCTAAATTTAGATAGTCAGAAGAAGATAGAATTAAGGCACGTTCGACCATGTTTTCCAACTCACGTACATTTCCTGGAAATTCATATTTCATCAATTCCCTAAGGCTTCTTTTTGGTACTTCTTTGACCTTCTTGCCAATTTTACGAGCATATTTTTTTAAAAAGAAATCAATCAAAAGTGGAATATCCTCTTTGCGTTCTCGTAGTGGCAGATTGTGGATAGGAAAGACATTTAAGCGATAAAACAAATCTTCTCTAAACTTTCCCTCCCCTACCATCTCTTCGAGATTTCGATTGGTAGCAGCGACGACACGTACATCAACCTTAATAGTTTTATTGCCACCCACGCGTTCAAACTCGCCTTCTTGGAGGACGCGTAGCAGTTTAGCTTGCAAATCAATGGGCATTTCCCCTATTTCATCTAAAAAGATAGTTCCACCATTTGCCGCTTCAAATCTACCTTCGCGTGCCTGTACCGCTCCTGTAAATGCGCCTTTTTCATGACCAAAAAGCTCGCTTTCAAACAAACTTTCGGGAATAACTGCAGCATTTACTTTGATTAGAGCTTTATCACTACGTTCGCTCAACTCATGTACAGCTTTTGCAAGTAGCTCCTTCCCTGTACCCGTTTCTCCTGTAATTAAAACGGTTGCTTGAGTTTCTGCTACCCGTCGTACTTGAGTTAATACATGTAAGTATTTGTCACTATTTGTAATGATTGAACTCAACCCACCTGAAGTCTTCATCTCTCTTCTCAGAGTTGATACCTCTTTTTCTAAATTGGTGCTTTGAGAAATGGTCTCCTCTAAAGTATCTTGAATTTCTTTTTCCTGCTTTTTTCGTTCTGTAATATCAGTAAGAAAAACACAAATAAATTCGTTACCCTCATGGCTGATATAATGTCTATGAATTTCAACTGGAAAATCTCTACCGTCTTTAGTAATACTACTTCCTTCATAGACCTTATTATCTTCTTGTTTCATAATTCGCCAGCGCGCATTCCACATCTTAATATCAGGATATTGTCCTGTCAGCTCCATGATGTGCTTTTGCAATATTTCATCTTTTGTATAGCCTAATGTGTCACAAACAGCTTTATTGGCGTAAGAGATTTGACCATCTTTTTCTATCCAATATATCATAACTGGATTATGCTCTAAAGTAAACTGAGCCAAACGTTGCGGTTGTGTTTTTTCAATCCGATTACGTAAGTCTCGCAAAGAGGTACAGATATATTCTTTTTCCTCAAAAACTAAGTGATTAACATAAACTTCTACAGGAATAGACTCTCCGTCTTTACTGGAATGAAAGGTCTCAATGACTAAATTTTTTCGTGCCTTTATATCTGCCCACATGGCTTTCCAACCAGACTCGTCTAAAGTAGGATTGACATCATATATAGTGAGTTGAGGATTGTCGTCTTCTTGGTATCCAGACAATTTTCGATAAGCACGATTGGTATAGACTAAGTCGCCACTTTTTTCTAACCACGCCATACCTTCTTGTGCAAATTCTATATTATGTTTAGCCAAGTACATATCTGCAGAACGCTTGCTGAGTTCAGATATATCTTGAATCAATCCATAAATAGAGAGTGTCTCTCCTTCTTTTTGTTCTGGTAAAGCAGTAAGGCGCACATATTTAAATGCACCCTTGGTCATGGTAGGTATACCAAACTCTAGAGAAAAGGATTTACCTGTTTTCTTAGCATTGGTAAATTTTTCGCTTAATAATAAATGCTCCTTAGGATTCATTATATGCGATAGCAACTTAAGAAGGTCTTCTCCTTTTCGTTTTTTATGGTCTAAGTTGAGTAATTTGAAAAATTCATCAGTGAATAGCCAGTCTTTTTTGACCATGTCATACTGCCAGCTCGCAGCATGGGTAATGGACGAGGTCATCTCTAGCAAGTGTCGGATTCTATCGTCACTGTATCCTGACTTGACGATACCACAGCAAACTTTGCCTTCATCCATCTCAAACAATACGCCCGTAATGTGAACCGGATGTATTATCCCCTCAGCACTAATATGTTGAGTTTCGAGGTCAATTTCCCCTTCTGCACAGAGCGTTTTCCAATTTTCGCGCCAGGTCATCATATTGAAGTAAGGATTTACCTCAAAGATGGTACTGGGCGTAAATTGTCCATTCTCATAGCCCAAATCTGCCGAGAATTGGCGATTGACATGTAGAATTTGGCCTTTTTCACCAATCCACACTATGCCATGGTTTAAACTTTCCGCTATTTTGAAAAATCTATTTTCGATTTGCTTTTTTATTTCTTTGCCCGTCATGATAACTAATAATTTAGCTCAACGGAGAGAGAGGTGAGCTTTTGCAAACTCACACAACAATTTAATGTATCCGTATGCGATACAGTACCTAGACTCAATGTCTGCGAGTACAGCAGAGTGGGACTCTTTTATGATTCAATGTTGCGACAGAGAATATTTTTACTAGTGGTCTTTAGCTCACACCTTGTAAAATACTTTTGTAAGGTACAGGAATAAACTAATAAAACTATTTTTAGTTCAATCATTTATTCTACAAATGCAGATAAATAGGCCAGTTTATGAAAAATCAGTTTTCCTAAGAAAATATTTAAGTTTAAGTATTTTATATGTGAGAGAATATTTTTCGGATATTTTGGCTTTTAAAACCGCCAATACCCTAAGAAGCAGCAGGCGGAAAATTATCCGCGCCAACTCATCATAATTGATTTGACCTACTACTAAGGTCTCTTGGTCATCTTAAAAAGGTTAACTAAACGAAAACGTTTTTTATCGTATTTTTCACTAAAGACTTCTTCTTTATCATACAATTTGCTACTCAAAAGTAAACTAATCGGACGCAGAGGTTCGATATGAGTAAAAATAACGCGTGTAATAGCCATAAATGGTATTGCCAATATCATACCGCCGACTCCCCAGAGCGCATTACCCAATACTAAAGAAAGAATAGCCGCTAAAGGATTTAATTCGACTGAAGAACCGACTATTTTTGGAGTAATTAAATTACCTTCTATCGCTTGTACTATTAAAAATAATATAATGACGGCTAAAGGCTGCCACAGCGTACCTGTCGTAGCAAAGGCATAAAGAAATGGAAGCATTCCTCCTGCGAGTGTTCCAACATAAGGAACCACAGCTAGTAATGCTGCTAAAAATCCCCAGAAAAAAGCATATTCGATGCCTATGAGTACTAATCCAAGACTATTTAGTGTACCTAAAATTACCATGACAATTCCCATTCCATAAAGATAATCTTGGGTAACATTACGTATTTCAGTGAATAACTCTTTGCCCATTTCTTTTGTTCCATCTGTAAATTGGCTCATCAAAAATTGCTTGATAGAGTGACGATACAGTAATAGTAGAAAGGTGTAAATAAGAGTTAAAAAGGTATTAGCTAGTAGACCAGTTGAAAAAGAGATGCTACTTTTTATCATATTGGCAGGGGCACTCATTAGGGCTTCGGCATTGTCTCCTACCTGTGTTTTTAATTCTGTTTTTGTGACGCCCACTTTTTTACTTATCATAGAAAACAGCTGCTCTACTCCTTTTGATATGCCCTCACTTATAGACGGTAAATCTTCTACGACATTCATTAGATACTGCGAAAGCATTATGACAATGAGCACAATAGGTACTAAAATACTCACGAAACTTAGAACAATAGAGGGAATGGTAGATAGTTTCTTCTCATAAAAGTGAACCACGGGCAGAGAAATCAGCATGAATAAACTCGCGAAAGCTAAAGGCTGGAGAATATTTATTCCGATATGTAGAATATACGCAATGAGCGAAAGAAGAATAACCAAGTGGGTTAAGCGTTGGACGGAAAAGTATTGCATTTATTTGATTTAGCGAGATAAGATTAATCTTCTACTTATTGTTTTGTCGTTACTTAATTAGAAAGGAAGGAAGATTGATTTGTTCATTTATTAAAATATAACAAATTAAATACATGAGATACACAAAAAATCCCGAATCTTTGACTGAGCAAGATTCGGGATGAACTGTATTTTAACAGTTGCTGAGACTTTTTTTATCCAAGAGAACCAACGACAATCATTTCCTCTAAAGTAGGATTTTCTACTCCACCTATATCTTCAATAGTGACTGCAAATGCCTGTGCTTCTGCAACATATGGAACGGTCTGTAAACTTGTATCTCTGTCTGGGATTAAATCAAACACACCCATATCTACAGGCTTACCGTCTACTATCGCCCAGAGCTGGTATTGTTTACCTGCAGGAGGCGCGGGCAAATCTCTGACATCAAGCCAAGTAACTTTGTCGTTTACATTATAATGGATAGCAGCAATCGCTGCTGTATTTTCATACTTTCCTGTAGCATTCATCAGAACGCTATGGGTATGAATATTATTTATAATTTTGATTTCTTCTTTTAGTTGTGTATTGATTTCCTTCACTTCATCACAGCCCGTTCTCAAAAGTGTCAACTCTTCTGTCTTATCTATTATTTTATTATTATTTTCGTTTGACAGATTGTAAAAATAGTACGCAGCTAATAAAGAGATTGCAGTAAGGGCTGCCAGTAAATAGCTGAATACGTTACCGGATGTTTGAGGAGTAGCGGCTGCTGCGGCAGAGCTAATACCAGTTCTACGTAGAATAGCTGTTAACGTACCAGGAGGAGGTGTGATGCCTCTGGACAATGCATATTGTTCAAAAGCGATTTCAATTCGTGTTAATTCCGCTTTTATTTCAGGATATTGTGCAGCATTTTGCAGGACTTCACGTTCCTCAGTAGCTGTCAACTTACCAAAGACATAGAGTTCTAAAATACCAGATTCTATATATGTATTTGTTTCCAAGATTCCTTTTTTTTGATAAAGAAATGATTATTACTATAATCCAGTCAAAATAACTAAAATAGGTAGTAAAAACTGTTCATTTTGCAAAAGCTTGCGCAAGGCTTTTAATGCCAATCGAGAGCGGGATTTAACCGTTCCGAGAGGGATACCGAGTGCTTCGCTTGTTTCGCTTTGAGTGAAATCTTTAAAATAGAGGTAGTCGATTATTTCATGATATTTGCCGTCTAGCTGTCCGACGACCTTACGAAGACCAGAGTCTTTAACATTAATACTATTACTAAAACTTATATTATCACCTACGAAATTTTCTATACTGTCGGTTTTATTCGTAGACTTAAAATTCTTACTTCTTGTTTTATCTATTGCGGCGTTCTTGGCAATGCGAGACATCCAAGTAAAAAGCCTTCCTTTACCAACATCATAAGATTTGGATTGGCTCCAAATCTTTACAAAAACATCTTGTAAGACCTCTTGAGCAACTTCTTCTCGTCGTACAATGCGTATAACAATATGGTATAAGGCTGAAGAATAATGTTCATAAAGAAGAACTAATCCCTTACTATCTTGCAACTGCAATAGTGAGACAATTTCTTGTTCCCGCGATTTTTTCTCTTGAATAGAATTAGACATAATTTACCGACTGTTGTGATTAAAATCTCATTGGAATCTTCCTTGCGACAGGACAATCTGACACTCAATGTCAGTACAAAACTACGGGTTATGAACACGAATTTTGTAGCATTTTAACCTTTCTCACGGTAAATGTATAAATAAAAACAGGATGAACGGACAAATAAGGGATAAGAAATTAACTCAACATTCGAATCCCATGAAATAAGTAGTTCTTATTGCACTTTACGAATGAAACTATAAGTGTTAATTTGGTTTTTCTTGATATTCTGTTTTATTAGTAATCGAGACAGGTGAGCCCAAAGCTACTTTTTTAATTATAGCAAACATCTTAAGTGCAAATAAGCGGCGGTCAAAGGCTTGTGCCATTTTTAGAGCACCCTTTTTGTAGTATTCCATTGCCTTTTTATCTTCTTTGAGAAATTTTAGTTTTTCTGCAAAATCAAGCTTATTTTCTGGTTCAAAACAAATTCCTGCCTCAAAGTCATTAATTATCTGCTTACTCTCTCCTTCTAAGCCCAATAGTATGGGTTTTCCCATGGACGCATTCTCAAAAATTTTAGAGGGAATAACGGTTTTAAAGGTTTTACTTTTGCTCAGGTTAACTAACGATACATCAAAAATACTGATAAATTCTTTCGTCTCTAGCTTTGTGACAGAGGGTAAAAGCGAAACATTTTTTAGGTTTAATCTCTTTTTTTGCTCCAAAAGTTCCTCCCGCTTGGCGCCATTACCTACAAAAACAAAATGAATATCTGGGTCTTTTACTAAAATTGCACATTCTAATATAAAGTCTAATTTGTGTGCCAAACCATGAGTCCCCAAATACCCTACGATAAATTTATCTTCTAGATTATATTTCTTTAGTAAGTTTTCTGATTTTGGTAAAACTGGATACTGACTTAGTATAACGCCATTTTTTACGACATCAATTTTTCCTTTCGAAATTCCTCTTTCGCTAATATTCTCTTTAAAAGAATCAGTCACAACAATAATTCGAGTGGCTTGTCGATATAAGAATAGTTCTATTTTTTCTAGAAAATCAATGACTCCGTTTTGTTGTATTGCATCGACAGCTTTTATAGACTCGGGCCACAGGTCTCTTACCTCCATTATCCACGGCTTTCTTTTTAAAAATGCGGCTAACCAGCCAAAAAGTGCTGTGAAAAACTGAGGAGTAGTCGCTACTAAAACATCAGTTTTAATAAATAAAGAAACTAAAAATGCCATGACACCAAAACTCACGTAGTCTAAAGTTCTCCTCAGTACGCCCTTATTCCCAGACATATATGACCACACTCGTATCACTTTAATACCGTCCATTTCTTCAGTCTGGTACAGTTTGTTCTTATAGCCCGCGAAAATCTTTCCTTTGGGGAAATTAGGGGCGCAAGTAATCACCGTTACCTGTGCGCCTTTATTTATCCATTCTATACAATGTTCGTAAGTCCGGTTAGCAGGAGCGTTACTTTCTGGCGGAAAATTGTCTGTTAAGAAAAGAATGTTCATTTTGGTTAAATTGTGGTGTGTAGGAAGCTGTCAAGAGCTCTTAAAGAGAGTGTGTCTATATCTACGAAGATTTTGGTGTGTTTAGATTTATTTATACTTCTGATGCTTATTATTTATCTTATCAGATAGCTTAAAATAAATTTCTTTGGGTAGAAAATCATGTGCGAGATTCATAACAAACTTAGACCAGCGGTTGCGAAAAGAGATTGGTATTTCTACATTTTTGCGGTCAATCATTCCCATTCTCTTACTCCGAAATAGCATTTTAAAATTGTCAATCTGATGTAGCCAAATCCACTGGAAAACACCTAAAGGGCGAGTGGTTTTTAAAGTTTCAGGATAAACGACGGAGTAATCCATTTTCTGTAGTAAAGGAGATTGTATTTTTTCTATTTTCCGTAAAGTATTGGCAGGGATTTGAGTTTTAAAAGCATCAATTTTAGAAGTGTCAAAAGTAGATTTTACATAACTTTTTTCCTCTTCTCTATTTGACATATCCAATATAGATGCGTGAAATTCCAAGTCTAGAAACGTACAAATCTTCCGAGCTGTTTTTTCTGGGAAAGCTAGTAACTCCTCGTATTTTACAATTAAATGCTGTTTACTTCCCAGCATTTTTTGATTGACTAGAGCGGCAGTATTGCCATCGACCCACTCTTGTGCGGCTAGTAAAATATTTTTGTGTGCACGTGCGGCATGACTATAGGCGGTTGCGCGACCGTCTCGTATGATGTGAATGAATTTTGCGTCGGGAATGAGCTTTAAAATATCTCCTGTATAATGTTGAAGATTAGGGGATTTATCTCCCCAGAGAGTTTTGTTTTTTGCCTCTAATCGTTTTGAAATCGAAGCATTAACTAAGGCTTTAATACTATCATATTGCTCCAAATTTTTATAATCTAAAAAATCTGCCAAACGCCCTTTATAGTCTTTTTCTATTTTCCATTTTAAAACCTCATTTTCCTCTTCTAAAAAATTGAGAGGTAAGATTTTTTCATAATTTTTAAAACAAGTAATCAATCGAAATGCGGTGGCAAAGCCGTCAATTTCAATCTCTGGATGATTGCTCAATAAAACAGAAAGTAGTGTTGTTCCAGACCGCTGAACGCCTGTGATGAAGAAGGTTTTAGACATAGTCTTCGAAATCAATATTCTCTTTTAGGATTTTTGCAGGAATGCCACCGACGATTGTATTGGCTTTTACATCTTTGATGACGACGGCATTGGGACCAATAATTACATTATTTTCAATCGTTATTGGACCTAAAACACGTGCGCCCGCACCAATGTAGACTTTGTCCCCAATCACCGGAACTTCATAAGCGCGCGACCGTCCTCCTATCGTAATTCCTTGACCAATAATGCAGTTTTCCCCTATCACTACACGCGGATGTATCACGACGCCGATGCCTGTATGTCCAAACACAGTTCCTTTACCAATGACGACGGAACAAGGCACATCGCTATTGTAAATTAAGAAAATAAGATAGCGAATGACTGTCGGCAAAATCGGAATTTTGCGACGATATAAACGGGAACCGATGTTATGTAATCTGATTAAATTCATTGAAATAATTCTCTAATTTCTTGAATAACTTTTCCTGTCACCACATCTGCATCAAAATTTTGTTGAAAAAAGGATAAAGCATTTTTTGAATATGCTGGATAGTTTTTCTCATTAAAAATCCTCATTGCATCAACTAAATCTTCACTTGACTTTGGAGGAATAAGCAAGCCCGTTTTTCCGTTTTCAACAATTTCAGCAATGGCTCTCCAATCAGTCGTAATGACAGGCAAACCGAGGGAATAAGCCTCGACAATCGCCCCGGGATATCCTTCTCCACGATAAAAAGTCGGTAAAACTAAAACATCATATTCTTGCAATTTGCCCAGTACTTCATCTTTTCCCAAGACACCTTGATAGATATCGCTGTCTTGAAAAATAGAATGATATTTTTCATCCTGAATAGCACCATAAATATGTACCGTGAATGAACTTCCTAATGCTGAAACAGCCTCTAAAAGGTAGTCAATTCCTTTGGACTCATTAACATGCCCTAAGAAAACAAACCGTTTTTGATAAGGACGATGCGGGCGTAAATATTTAGTGGGGGGACTGTGTCGAGAGGTCGATAATTGTAAAACGTTCTTAGCTTTTTGTGAAAAATAATTAACTAGTTCCTTAGTCTGCAAGTAGAAAATATCAGACTGTAGAAGTGTTCTGTGGAATAAGTTTTTTTGTAAAGATGTATACTTTTCATAATGGTCTTGCATCGCACCACCGAACGGTCTAAAAACGAATTTTTTACCGAAAAATCTAGTCATTAGATAAAGAAAAGGAGAAATCGTTTTCGTCCCAAACTGGCTGACATTAACAAAAACAACGTCTGTTTTTCTAATTTTTAATAAAAAAACGAGAAAAACATAAAAAGGGTTTAAAATCTTTAACCAGAAAAATTTAATGTATTGCGTATTAATTAAATCATGGGAGACATTTTCTTTTTTGATGAATTCAATCAGGTAATTTAAAGAAATAGTTGCCCCACCGAGATTGCTGCCATCTGGCGATAGCATCGGACCAATTATGAGAAAATGTGGGTCTTTTTTCACATGATTCATACCTGAACTTTAAATCGTTCGCCCCAACCAAACAGCTGCATCACCATCCATAATTGGTGAGACGTCTGAAAAATACTTTTGCGTGTAGTTGCAGACTGTAAGCCTGTCAGACCTTGCTGATAAATTAGCTTTAAATAATCTTCGTCAAACAAATCTGGGAAAGGATTATCGACAAATAACAGCCGATAAGCCAAGTTTTTAAATTCTGTATTTTGATATCTATGCAGCGGAATACTAAAACCAGATTTTGGATGATTGAACACTTCAGGCGGCAATTCTTTCCCCATTATTTGACGAATGATGTGTTTGCCTTTTCCATTTTTGATTAAAAACTCATCAGGTAGTTGGGCTGCTGCCGCAAACAAATCGGGGTCTAAGAATGGCGCACGTACTTCCAATGAATTTGCCATGCTCATTCTATCAATTTTGATGAGCATATTGGCAGGTAAAGTGTGCTGTGTCCGGTAGTACATTATCTTACGCAGAGGAGAACCTTTACGGATTTTATTTGGATATTCTTTTAAGGCTTCAAATACTAAATCGGGTTGATGCGTCAGTAATTGCTGGATTTCAGAAGTAGAAAAGAAGGAATTTAGGGCGATAGGAATATCATCTAGTTTCTCTAAAGAAGTAGAGACACCGCGTATTAATTGACGAATCTTTTCATAAGGACCACGCGTATTTGCAAACCGCTGCGCTACTTTCAAACCAGATAAACCCAGATATCTTATAGGGCTTGGAATGTTACGGATTTGACCAATTTTTTGATACCACTGAAAGACATCATAACCACCAAATAACTCATCTCCCCCGTCTCCAGAAAGGGCAACTTTAACATGTTTACGGATTTCTTTAGTCAAAAGAAAAGAAGGTATCGCAGAACTGTCCCGAAAAGGCTGTCCCACATGGTCAATAATTGTCCAAAAGATATCTTCGGTAAAATCGTAATTAGGTATCACTAACTCGTGGTGTTCTGTCCCACAATATTCGGCTACTTTCTTCGCAATTGTACTTTCATCGAAAGCAGATTCTTCAAATCGAGCGGTAAAAGTCTTGATTGGTTTCGCTGCATTTTTTTGTAGCAGAGCAACGATAGTACTAGAGTCAATGCCGCCAGATAAAAACGCGCCAATTGGTACGTCGCTAATTGTTTGCCTCTGAATAGCTTTCTCTAAAACTGGGCGAATAAACGCCTCTGCATCTGCTTCTGTCTTAATATTTTGGTCAATATTGTATTCAATTTCGAAATACTTTTGGACCGAAATTCCATTTTTATCAATCTCTATAAAATGACCCGCTGGCAAGCAAAAAATGTCTTTAAACAAAGTCATCGGTTCAGGCAAAAGTGAAGTCCTAAAATAATAGGGCAATGCTTCCTGATTGAGTTGATGCGGAATATTTTTATTTTCTAAAAGGGATTTTATTTCGCTCGAAAAGCTAAAAATACGTTCAGAGAAATGGTAGAAAAGTGGTTTTTCGCCAAAGCGGTCACGCGCGATGAAATAGGTGTTTTTTTCTGTATCAAAAACGCAAAAAGCAAACATCCCACGCAGCAAAGGCAGCATTTTATTGCCATACTCTTCATATAAGTGCACTAATACTTCTGTATCAGAATTGGTTTTAAATTGATGCCCTTTTTTACTTAAATCTTCGCGTAATTCTGGATAATTATAAATTTCTCCATTGAAAAACACACCAATTTTTCCCGTTTCATTAAAAACCGGTTGCTGACCAGAGGACAGGTCAATAATAGATAAGCGGCGCATCGCCAAACTGCAATAATCATTATGAAATTTACCTCCTTCATCAGGACCTCTGTGCAGAATAGCAGCATTCATCGCTGTGACAAAGTCAGTGCGTTGTGCTGTCGAAAGTCCGTTATTGAAAGAGATGATACCTGTGATTCCACACATGGAAAGGAGCGCTTATTTTAAATATTTCAAAATTTTACCTGGACTGCCTGCGAAAACTACATTGTCAGGCACATCCTTATTCACGAGTGTATTCGCCCCGATGACAACATTGTTTCCAATGTTTACGCCTTTTAGTATCGTACATTTATCGGCTATCCAGACGTTATTTCCGATGTTAATTGGAGCCGTGGTATAGCCGTCTAGTTGTAAGTTTCCGCCCTCAAAACCGTATTTATGGTCATGGTCGAGAATGCTGACAAATTGACCAATAGTGACGTTGTCTCCTATATTGATTTGCTGGTGCGCAACGATACGACTATAAGAATTAATGCCAAATTGAGTGCCGATATTCAATGCGCCTTTAGAAAATAAAAGGACATTGTCATTCACAATGATACGTCCATTACAATGAATATGTCCTCCTTTGAAAACGTGAATACCGCAACGCTCCCCGAGCATGGAGAGTTGACCACATTTGAATTTTCGAAAGTGAAATAGACGCGCTACTAAGTAGCGAATGACACTTGATATTTTGTAGAATATGCTTTTGTAGACTAATTTCATTTATTCGGAGGTGTCTAGGTAACGGTCATTTCTTTAATCAAGGAGAAGTGATATTGAGGTTTACTAGCTTTTAGCAGGTACAAATGCCCGTTACCTTTTAAGGACG